>NZ_AENZ01000062.1:0-41675 GCF_000183485.2 Alistipes sp. HGB5
CTGTGCCCTAAGAGTCTATGCTGTCAGAACCTTTCCTATTCTTTGCATTTCCCGGCTAATATTGGCTTCTGAAATTTTTGCATAGTGCCGAGTCATATTCGTATTTGTATGTCCGAGGATTTTGGCAATGATGTCGATTGGCATGCCATATTCGATAGCCAATGTGGCGAAAGTGTGGCGAGCGCAATGCGTCGTCAGATTTTTATGGATGTTGCATATTGTTCCGATTTCCTTGAGATACGAGTTCATTTTTTGGTTGCTGGGGATAGGTAATAACTTTCCTTTGAGTTGTAATTCAGGATTATGTTCATATTTTTGTAATATTTTGAGCGGGTAGGGTAGAAGTGGCACACGACTTATTACAGAGGTCTTTTCGCGTGGTTTATGTATCCACGTTGTTCCGCTGTCATCCGTTGTAATGTGTCGTTTTTGTAAGTTGTCTGCGTCCGTAAAGGCCAGTCCCGTTAATGCACAGAAGCAAAATACGTCTCGGATACATTCCAGCCGTTCATTAGGCATTTCCTTGCTTATCAATATGTCCAGCTCTTCTTTTGTCAATGGAACCTTGACGTTTGTTTTGTCTATTTTCATCTTGTAATACTGAAACGGATTTTTTTCAATCCATTCGTTCCGTATCGCGAATAAGATGAAATTTTTGAGACAGCAAAGTAAATTTACGGCACCATTGTTTCTGCATTGGTGGGCTGTTTGCATGAAGGTATTTAGGCCGTCTATATATTCATAGGAAACCATATCCAGCGGCAGGTCATCTTTCCGGTATTGCTGTTTGGTATATTCGGTCATGTATCGTAGTAAACGATGGTATTTGTTACAAGTTACCTGTGTGATACGTGTCCCGACCTCCTGTTGCCGTTTATCGCAGTATTTCGAAAACTCGACGAGGAACATTCTTGAACCGGATGCATTGCTCAGTCGTTGTTTGATGGAAAAGCAGTCCGGAGTTTTATTCTCTTTGAGAAGCAGGTCGTAGGCCGCAAGGATATTCGCCCGATAACTGGCGACGATGCTGTTAATTTGCTGATCTACTTCGTCTTTGTAAAGGGAGCGTTCGAGGCGCTGGTTCCATCGTTCCGGTTCGATTTGACATTGGGTATAGATCTCTGTTGTTTGGCCGGATGTGGTGATACGGGCATAAATAGGAGCCTTTCCTTTTTTAGAGATTTTGGTCTTTTTGCAGAAAAAGACTACGTTGAATGTTGTGCGTTGGTACATAGCTGCATGGGTTTGAAATCGTTAAACGTGTGCAGCATAGGGATATTGTGGCGTAAAACGGTGCAATACAGTGTTTTATGTGTAATTCGTGACCTATTTTTGACCGAAATAAAATAGGTCACGAATTAGGTCATAAAAACCTGCTTCAGAATACATTTTACGCGATTGTTTCAAAAACGAAAAAACCTCATATATCGTTGATATACAAGGTTTTTACTCTTTATTGCAGTGATTTTCAACTGCTTCTAAGGGTGGAAGATGGGGCTCGAACCCACGACCTTCGGAACCACAATCCGACGCTCTAACCGACTGAGCTACATCCACCGTGTGACCGTTGTCCGGTCGTATCGGGATGCAAATGTAATATACTTTTTCGGTCCGTGCAAAAAAATCGCCCGAAAAATTGCGCAGCGTGACAAAATGACAGTCCGGCATGTACCTTTGTCACCCTGCATCTGCCAAAAACCGGTTGGCACATCAATTGATGGAAAGGAGGTTGCAAATGCTAACTAATACATCATTATAAACCAAAAACAACAAAAGCTATGAATGTAAAACCATTATCGGACCGTGTGCTGATTCTGCCGAATCCTGCGGAGGAGAAGACGGCGGGCGGATTGATCATCCCCGACACGGCGAAGGAGAAACCGCTGGCAGGTAAAGTAGTCGCAGCTGGCCCCGGCACCTCGGAGGTCAAGATGGAGGTCAAGGCCGGCGATCAGGTGCTTTACGGCAAGTATGCAGGTCAGGAGATTCAGATCGACGGCGTCGATTACCTGATCATGAAACAGAGTGATATTTTAGCGATCATCTAATAAAGGAAAAACATCATGGCAAAGGATATCAAATACAATGTTGAGGCGCGCGAGCTGCTCAAGGAGGGTGTCGATGCGCTGTCGAACGCCGTAAAGGTCACGCTCGGTCCCAAAGGCCGCAACGTGATTATCGACAAGAAATTCGGTGCGCCGCAGATCACCAAGGACGGTGTGACGGTAGCCAAGGAGGTGGAGCTGGAAGACGCTTTCGCCAACATGGGCGCCCAGATGGTCAAGGAGGTAGCTTCGAAGACCAACGACGATGCGGGTGACGGTACGACCACCGCGACGGTGCTGGCCCAGTCGATCATCGGCGTAGGTCTGAAGAACGTGACGGCGGGTGCCAACCCGATGGACCTGAAGCGCGGTATCGACAAGGCGGTGCTGAAGGTCGTGGAGTCGCTGCGCAAGCAGAGTCAGGAGGTCGGCACGGACTTCGCCAAGATCGAGCAGGTCGCCACCATTTCGGCCAACAACGACGAGACGATCGGCAAGCTGATCGCCGAGGCGATGGGCAAGGTGAACAAGGAGGGCGTCATCACCGTCGAGGAGGCCAAAGGCACCGAGACCCACGTGGAGGTGGTCGAAGGCATGCAGTTCGACCGCGGTTATATCTCGGCTTACTTTATGACCGATCCCGAAAAGATGGAGGCGCAGCTTGAAAAGCCTTACATCCTGATTACCGACAAGAAGGTTTCGACGATGAAGGAGCTGATGGGCGTGCTGGAGCCGGTGGCTCAGAGCGGCCGTTCGCTGCTGATCATTGCCGAGGACGTGGACGGCGAGGCTCTTTCGGCGCTCGTTGTCAACAAGCTGCGCGGCACGCTGAAAATCGCGGCCTGCAAGGCTCCGGGCTTCGGCGACCGCCGCAAGGAGATGCTCGAAGACATCGCCATCCTGACGGGTGCTACCGTGATCTCGACCGATAAGGGTATGAAGATCGAGGATGCCGACCTTTCGATGCTCGGAACGGCCGACAAGGTGACGCTCAACAAGGAGAACACCACGATCGTGGACGGCGCCGGCAAGAAGGAGGAGATCGCGGCCCGTGTGGCTCAGATCCGCGCTTCGATCGAGAAAGCCACGTCGGACTACGACAAGGAGAAGCTGCAGGAGCGTCTTGCCAAGCTCGCCGGAGGTGTCGCCGTGCTGTATGTGGGCGCCGCTACCGAGGTGGAGATGAAAGAGAAGAAAGACCGTGTGGACGACGCGCTGGCCGCAACCCGCGCCGCAGTCGAAGAGGGTATCGTTCCGGGTGGCGGTGTGGCATACATCCGCGCTACGGCGGCTCTCGAAGGCATGAAGGGCGACAACGAGGACCAGACGACGGGTATCCAGATCGTGAAACGTGCGATCGAGGAACCGCTGCGTCAGATCGTCGCCAATGCCGGCGGCGAAGGCTCGGTTGTCGTCAACAAGGTGAAGGAGGGCAAGGACGCCTTCGGTTACAACGCCCGCGACGACAAGTACGAGGACCTGCTGAAGGCCGGTATCATCGACCCGACCAAGGTGTCGCGTGTCGCGCTGGAGAATGCCGCTTCGATCGCTTCGATGTTCCTGACGACCGAGTGCGTGCTTGCCGAGAAGAAGTCCGACGCTCCCGCCATGCCGGCAATGCCCGCAGGCGGTATGGGCGGCATGATGTAATCATCGGTTGCCATATGAAAACCGGAGACCTCATGGTCTCCGGTTTTTTTGTTGTCGGGAGCCGTCTCCGGCCGTCACCGCCCGCGGGTCCCTGACCGGGTGGGGCGGCTCACGGCATCCACTCCAGCACGCCGGTGACGGGGTTTGCGGCGCGCCATGCCTCGAATTCGGCGTAGGTGCGTACACCGTCGCGCAGCACGGCCTGATAGTATTCGATACCCATGATTTTCTCGGTCTCCGGAGTTTCGTATTTGAGCCGGAGGATGGTTTCGCGCGTTTGGTCGGTCAGCACGGCGGCGATCCGGTCGGCCACCCGTTCGAAATAGCCGTCGTAGGCCGAGCCTTTCGGCATGTGGATCATGTCGATCTGCCAAAGCTGGTCGTCGGCGTCGGCATACCATGCGTGCCATTCGAGGCACTCCTCGCTCGTGTCGAGCAGGTTGCCGTATTCGATGCGGTGGATGCGGCTGTTTTCGGCCAGCCGGGCCATGGCGGCGAAGCTGTCCGCTACGCGCAGGGGCGATGAGTAGATGTGGAAGTCGATGTCGCGGTGCGTCATCAGCAGTCCCGTGCGGAGCGAGCCGACCAGATGCGGTTCGGCGCCCACGGAACGCCAGATGCTTTCGATGCCGCTGTCGCGGATGACCTCTTGGGCGCGCTGCTGGTTCGCGGCGGCGAGGGTGCTGAGTTTGTCCATTGTGCGATGCTATGAAGGGTTAAAAGGGCTTGCCGGAGCGAATTCGTTCCGGCAGGCTTGCGGTTTGTCGGGGTGTTATTTGCCGAGCAGGATGCGGGCCTGCGCGACTGCGGCGTCGGTTATCCGGCTGCCGGAGAGCATTTTGGCGATCTCGGTGATGCGTTCTTCGGCCGTCAGACGCCGGATGCCGGTGCGTCCGTCCTGCTTGTAGACCACGAAGTGGGCCGAGCCTTTCGAGGCGACCTGCGGCAGGTGGGTGATGTCCACGACCTGCATCGTCGCCGAGAGCGACTCGATGATCTCTCCCATGGCGTCGGCGATGCGGCCCGAAACGCCCGTGTCTATTTCGTCGAAGATGACCGTCGGCAGCTGCATGCACCGGGCCAGCAGGGCTTTGAGGGCCAGCATGACGCGGGAAAGCTCGCCGCCCGAAGCGATCCGCTCGACGGGCTGGGGCGTTGCGCTGCGGTTGGCCGTGAAGAGGAAAACCACATTGTCGCGGCCCGTGCGGCCCAGTTCGGCGAGCGGCGTCAGCGCCACTTCGAACACCGTGTCGGGCATGCCCAGCTGCGTCAGCGTCGCAAGGATCTGTTTCGCGAAGCCCGCGGCGGCTTTTTCGCGGGCTTTGTGCAGGCGGTCGGCCAGTGCGGCCGCTTTCTGCTCGGTTTCGTGCAGCGCTTTTTCGGTCGCGGCGATCTCCTCGTCGCCGTGGACGATGGCCGCCAGCCGGGCGGCGTAACCGTCGCGTGCGGCGATCAGTTCGGCTTCGGAGGCGACGCGGTGCTTCTGCTGGAGCGCATAGAGGGTGTCGAGACGCGCCGAGAGCTTCGCCAGCCGTTCGGGGTCGGCGTCGATCCGTTCGCAGTCGGCGGCCGCGGCGTTGTCGATGTCTTTCAGCTCTTCGAGCACCGAGTGTATGCGCTCGGCGTACTCCCCGGCGGCGGGGTAGTGTTCGCGGATGCGTACGAGGTCGTTTTCCGAGTTTTTGAGCAGGGTGAGAATCCCCGTTTCGTCGGCGTCGAATGCGTTGCGGAGCGTGGTGAGGACTTCGCCGATGCGGTCGGCGTTTTCCAGTACGGCAAGTTCCGCTTCGGTCGCGGCCTGCTCGCCTTCGCGGAGGTTGGCGGCGGTCAGCTCTTCGCACTGGAAACGCAGCCACTCCTCGTCGCGGCGGCCGTCGGCGGCCGCTTCGCGCAGGGCTGCGAGTTGGCGCCGCAGTTCGGAAAGCCGGGCGTACTGCGCCGTGTACTGCGCGAGCAGCCCGCCGTTTCCGGCCACGGTGTCGAGCGCCGAGGTGCGGAACTCCTCCGAGGAGAGAATCAGGTTCTGGTGCTGGGAGTGTATGTCGATCAGGCGGGTGCCGAATTCGCGCAGCTGCGCGAGCTGGACCGGAATGTCGTTGATGAAGGCGCGGCTCTTGCCGGCCGGGGTTATCATGCGCGTAACGTGCGTTTCGGGAGCATAGTCGAGGTCGTTCTCGTCGAAGAACGACTCCATGCCGCGGCCCGAAAGGTCGAAAGTCCCTTCGACCACGCAGTTGCGCGCCGCGTCTTTCATGGCCGAGCCGTCGTTCTTGGCTCCGAGCAGCAGGCCCAAAGCACCGAGCAGGATGGATTTGCCGGCTCCCGTCTCACCCGTGATGATGTTCAGGTGCGGGTCCAGCTCCATTTCGAGCTTTTCGATAAGCGCGTAATTCTCAACCGACAGACGACGTAACATGGCGGCCTATTTTAACAGTGATTCGATTTTATCGGCGATGCGTTCCGCGACTTCGGACTTCGGCATCAGGGGCAGTTCCTCCCGGCCGCTGCGGTCGATGAAGGTGACTTTGTTGGTGTCGCCGCGGAATCCGGCCCCGGCGTCGCGCAGCGAGTTGAGGACGATGAAGTCGAAGTTCTTCTTGGCGAGCTTGGCTTCGGCGTTGGCCTGTTCGTCGTGGGTTTCGAGCGCGAAGCCCACCAGCAGGCGGCTGCCTTTGCGTGCGCCCAGTTCGGCGGCGATGTCGCGCGTGCGGCGCAGGGTGATGCACATTTCGCCGCCGCATTTTTTGATTTTCGTTTCAGAAACGGTATCGGGCGTGTAGTCCGCGACGGCCGCGCACATGACGGCTCCGTCGGCTCGGTCGAAAGCCGCGGTGGCGGCGTCGTACATTTCGGCGGCAGAAAGTACGTCCGTGCGCTGCACTCCGGCGGGCGTCGGCAGGGCCGTACGGCCGCTGACGAGCGTCACGTCGGCGCCGCGGGCGGCCAGTGCGCCCGCAATGGCGTAGCCCATCTTGCCCGACGAGTGGTTCGAGATAAACCGCACGGGGTCGATGGCTTCGATCGTGGCGCCTGCCGTTACGACGAAGCGTCTACCTTGCAGGCTCTTTTTTTTTTCGGGATTTTCTCCGCCGAGCAGTTGGCCGACGAAAGCGGCGATGTCGGCGGGTTCGGCCATGCGGCCCTTGCCCGTCAGTCCGCTGGCCAGCTCGCCTTCGGCGGGCTGGACGATCCGCACGCCCCGTTCGGCCAGACGGCGCAGGTTCTCCTGCGTCGCGGGATGGGCGTACATGTCGAGGTCCATGGCCGGCGACACGACGACCGGGCAGCGGGCCGAGAGATAGGTCGTCAGCAGCAGGTTGTCGGCGATGCCGCAGGCCATTTTGGCCAGCGTATTGGCCGTGGCGGGGGCTATCAGGTAACAGTCGGCCCACTCGCCGAGCGAGACGTGCGAATTCCACGCTCCGTTTTCCGGGTCGAAGAATTCCACGAGAATCGGGTTTTTCGAGAGGGTGGCCATCGTCAGGGGCGTGATGAACTGCTTGGCCAGCGGCGTCATGACGACGCGCACTTCGGCGCCCGCGCACTTCAATAAACGACAGAGCACAGCCGCCTTGTAGGCCGCTATGCTTCCCGTAATGCCCAGCAGTATGCGCCGTCCCGCGAGTCCCGCGAGTCCCGCGAGTCCCGTGAGTCCTTCGACCGTGCGGCCGGCGCCGGGGCTTTGTATGTCGTGTCCCTGCGAGTCCATGCCGGCGGGCTGTTACGCCTTCTTGACCTCTTTGTTCTCCTTGAAGAAAAGCTCGTCGTCGAGGAACTCCTCGGTGGCGATGATCGCGGGCTTGGGAAGACGCTCGTAATAGCGCGAAATCTCGATCTGCTCGCGGTTCTCGAAGGTCTCCTCCATGGTGTCCGTGGGCGATGAGAAGTCGGCGAGCTTGCGGTTCAGCTCGGTCTTCAGCTCGGTTGCGATCTGGTTGGCGCGGCGGGCGATGATATTTATCGACTCGTAGACATTGCCGGTCTCCCGGTCCAGATCGACCAGTTTACGCGTAATGGTGTTGTTGGGAATGTTCTTCTTGATTTCCATTGCTATATGTTGTTGTCTTCTTGCTTGTTGCGGTCCAGATAATCGCGGGCGTGCTGGGCCATGCGGTCCACCTCCTTGATATGTTTCGATTCGGGGAACTCCTCTTTGAACGAGAGGTACGAGTCGAGCATCGCCAGATAGCGATCGGTCTGCTTCTCGGCGACCGAGTTGCTGGCGAAGCGGTAGCTGGCGTCCACGATCAGGTACATGATCTCCTCGCGGTGCGAACTTTCGGGGTATTGCTTGAGCGCGTTCTTGAGCGATACGATGGCCGACTTGTAGCGGCCTATCTTATAATAAGTGTATGCGTTGAGGTAGGCCTTGTCGTGCAGGCGCTGCGTCAGCTCGGTGTTGATGGTCTTGAAATTCTCGATCTGCTCGCTGTGCGGATAACGCGACATGAATTCGTTGATGGCGATCAGCGCCTGTCCGGTCATCGTCTGGTCGCGCGAAGGGCCGGGCGAAAGATAGTAGAAGCAGAGTGCGTACATGCCTTCGGCGTCCTCGATGAAGGCGCTGCGGCCGAACTTGCGGCGGAAATCGTCGAGAAGCGTCGCCGCCGTGTCGTAATCGCGGTTCTTGTATTTGCAGCGGGCGTTGAAGAACGAAATGCTGTCTTCGCGGGGCGTGCCGGAGTAGTAGTGCTGGACGCCTTCGAAGAGCGTCGAGGCCCGCGACCACTTCTCCTTCTGGTAGTACTCCAGCGCCTTGCTGTAAATCAGGTCGGGTTGTCCGCTTTTGAGCAGGGCGTTGATTCCTGCGCATCCGCTAAATGCAGTGATCAGGATCACTCCGCACACGGCGTATAAAAAAGTCTGCTTCATCGATAAATCTTTTGCGGCGCTTTATCGCGCAAAGTTACGCATAAATTAACGATTTGCAAAATTATTTATTGTGCAAAAAAAGAGTGCGTCTCCGCACCCTTGTTTTTTGTTCAGAAGAAGAACCCGACCGAACCTCCGTAAACGAGGTTGCGCGGGACCCTGACCCGCTGCGACACGCCGTCGGAGACGAAGGTGTTCCAGACGTGCGAACGGGCGTAACCAGACAGGCGGAAGTCGAAAAAGAATTTGCGGATGTTGAATCCCACGCCGCCCATGATGCCGACGTCGTCGTTGAAATTCACCTTCAGCAGCTTCGGGGCGCTGTCCCGCTCGGAGTCGGCCACGCGGAACTGGGCGCCGCCGAAGAGCCGCAGAGGCCCGAACTGAAGGCCCAGCTGCAGCGGGATTTCGAACCGCTCCGAACGCAGCGAGACGCTGCGGGTGCGGGGGCCTTCGGCGCGGATCGAGTAATTGACGAAGGCGAAATTTAGCTCCGACTGCAGATGCAGGCGGCGGGTGAGGTTGAACCGCAGGACCAAGCCCGCCTGATAGCCCGCCTTGGCGGGACCGGGCCGGAATCGGTTTTCTCCGATTTCCACACGGGAAAAGGTGTAGCTGGTGGTGGTGACGCCGCCGCGGACGCCGACCTGAAAGCGGCGCTGGGCCGAAGCCGCGCCGGTGAGCAGCAGCGCGCAGAGCAGGAGCGGGAAGAGATGTTTCATGCCGAAATTAGCTGGTTTTAAGGTTGCTGCGGAGGTTACATCAGGGGTGACACGAGCCGCAGCACATCGCCCAGCGTGCGCCGCCATGCCGCCGGCCGCCACTCGTCCCGCACGATCCGCCGGCACGAGGCCAGATCGCCGTCGAAGGTGGCGGACAGCTCCCGGACGACCTCCCGGTCGCGGATGAAGGCCGTGACTTCGAGGTTGTCCAGCAGACTGCGGTAATCCATGTTCGCGGTTCCGACCGAAGCCGTGTCGTCGTCCACGATCAGCAGTTTGGCGTGCAGAAAGCCGTTGTCGTAGCGGTAGAGTTCGATTCCCGCGTCGAGCAGGTCTCCGGCGTAGGAGTCGGATATCAGGTCCGTGAACGGCGAGTCGCTGCACGTCGGGATCATCACCTGCACCCTCACGCCGCTCCGGGCCGCCAGCCGCAGGGCGTCGAGCAGCATCGCGGGCGGCAGGAAGTAGGGCGAGGATATGCGCACCCTGCGCTGCGCCCGGACGATGGCCGCGGCGAACGCCTCGGCGATGGTCAGCCGCGAGGGACCTTCCTCGGCCCATGCGAGCTGGATCGGCAGCCGCTGCCGGATGTCGTGCGGCGCGATATGGCGGCGGATGTCGAGACATTCGCCGCGTACGCGCGCCCAGTCGGCGATGAAGAGCTTCTGCAGGTCGGCGACGGCGTCGCCTTCGATGCGAAGGTGCTCGTCGCGCCACTTGCCCATGTAATCTCCGTCGAGGTAGTATTTCGCAATATTTATGCCACCCAAGTAGGCGACCTTTCCGTCCGTAACGACTATTTTGCGGTGGTTGCGGCGGGTGACGCGCGTGGTGAACCACGGGAAACGCACCGGTTCGAAAGCCGCCGTCTCGACGCCCGCCTCGTGCATGCGGCGCAGCATCGTGCGGCTGAGCCGCCACGAGCCGACGGCGTCGTAGATGACGCGCACTTCGAGTCCCGCGCGGGCCTTGCGGATCAGGATTTCGGCGATGGTTCGGCCGATGCGGTCGTCGCGGATGATGTAGTACTCCATGTGGATCGAGCGCACGGCCCGCTGGAGCGAGGCGATCAGTGCCGTGAAGGCGTTGTTGCCGTTGTGGAGCAGTTCGACGCTGTTGTGGCGGGTGATGCGCGTGCCGCAGCCCCGTGCGATGATCTGTCCGAGACGGTCGCCGCGGTATGCGCGGCGTTCCGCCGCCGGGAGGTGCGGCCGGTAACCCGCCAGTATGTAGAGCAGCGTGCCGGCCACGGGAAGCAGCAGGATCAGCGCCAGCCACGCCGCAGCCGACGCGGGCAGGCGTTTCTGGCGGGTGACGAGCGGGACGGCTCCGAGCGTCCATGCGATGTGAATTGCAAGCAGCAGATACATAACCCGTGCGTGAGGGCATACTCCGTGCCATGCAGGTTGAAAAAAGATTTGGAAATTCGGAATATACTTCCTATCTTTGCTGTATAATGAAAATCAGGGTTCTGGCCTTCACCGGTCAGGATTCTTATTTTTTTACGATGTTTAATTCGAAACTCCTCCTCTGCGGAGGGGGATTCAGGAAGGTTTTAGATGCGGGGCGGGCGTTTTCGGATGCCTAAAGTGAGTTCGACGGGTTCCGGCATTTGAAATCTTTCGCGGTGTTATGAAACTGAATACGTCGGACTCGTATAAAATTATGGCAAAAGAGATTATCTATCTGACAGCGGAGGGGTACAAGAAACTCAGGGACGAGCTCGACCACATGCGTTCCGTCGAGCGTCCTGCAATTTCGGCGGCGATCGCCGAAGCGCGCGACAAGGGCGACCTTTCGGAGAACGCAGAGTACGACGCTGCCCGCGAGGCGCAGGGTATGCTGGAGATGCGTATAGCCAAGCTGGAGGATTCGCTTGCCAACGCACGGGTGATCGACGAGTCGAAAATCGACAAGAGCAAGGTGCAGATTCTGAGCAAAGTGACGCTGCTGAATCACAACACCAAGAAGGAGATGGTCTACACCATCGTCGCCGAGCACGAAGCCAACCTGCGCGAGGGCAAGCTGGCCATCGGCACGCCGATCGCCAAAGCGCTGCTGGGCCACAAGAAGGGCGACCGGGTCGACGTGGAGGTTCCCGCCGGAACGATTCACTTCGAGATCCTCGACATCAGCATTTAGGCGCCCGTTCCCGCAGGGCAGCGGCGCCGCATCGTCCGCTCCCGGCCGGGTGCAGGACACGACATACATCCCCGTTTGTGGGTATTTTTGCAGGACCGTTTTGTGCGGTCCTTTTTTTGTGCTACTTTTGGCAGCAGAAAGATGATACGCAAAGCACCCAAACGGATATACGCCGCTCTGCTGCTGCTGATTCTGGTCGCAGCGTACGCAGGACACAAGGTCCACATCTACAAGGAGGACCCTGCGCATTTCGCCGCGCTCTGCGGCGATCTGATGCCCGACAACGGCGCGCATCAGATCGTGGTGGAACGCTGTATCGTCGACGACTTCTATTTCTTCCCCTATCTCGACGCAGTACAGCCCGCGCACTCGTTCTATTGCGGGATGCTGGGCGTTCTGATGCCCGAAGCCACGCAGTGCAGACGCTGCATGCCGGTTCCGGGCGTTTCGCTGCGCGCGCCTCCCGCGGCGTAACCCGCAATCCCCTTCCCATCCTGTTTTTTGCCGGGCCGTGCGGTCCGGCGGGTTACGTATGTCATTCAAACAATCCGATAAGCAATGAAAAAATATCTGTTGCCGGCACTCTTCATGTGTCTGTATGCCGGTGCGTCGGCCGCGGAGACGCCGAAGAGGAGCACCGACGCCAATCTTTTCGGCCACGTCGTGGACCGTGAAACCCATGAACACCTTCCCTATGCGACCGTCGCCGTGACGGGCACGGCA
Organism: Alistipes sp. HGB5; assembly: GCF_000183485.2. Taxonomy (NCBI): domain Bacteria; kingdom Pseudomonadati; phylum Bacteroidota; class Bacteroidia; order Bacteroidales; family Rikenellaceae; genus Alistipes; species Alistipes sp. HGB5. The sequence goes on from NZ_AENZ01000062.1 coordinate 12,155, forward strand.
TTCGGCACCACGACCGACGCGTCGGGACACTATTTTCTGAAAAACCTGCCCGAAGGCGAGCTGACGCTCGAAGTCCGTGCGCTGGGGTACGCCGTGCTGGAGAAAAAGGTGACGCTCGAACGGGGACAGACCCTCGAACTGAATTTCGAGGTGATGCAGAGCGGCATTTCGATGGACGAAGTGGTCGTCTCGGCCAGCCGCTCGGCCACGCTGCGGCGCGAAGCGCCTGCGCTGGTGAGCGTGCTGGACGCCGCGCTGTTCGAGAAAACGAACGCTTCGTGTCTGGCGCAGGGGCTTTCGTTCCAGCCCGGCGTGCGGGTCGAGGACGACTGCCAGAACTGCGGCTTCGCGCAGGTGCGCATCAACGGACTCGACGGCCATTATTCGCAGATTCTCGTCGATTCGCATCCGGTCTTTTCGGCCCTGACGGGCGTCTACGGACTGGAGCAGATTCCGGCCAACATGATCGAGCGGGTCGAGGTGCTGCGCGGTGGCGGTTCGGCGCTGTACGGCTCGTCGGCCATCGGCGGCACGATCAACGTCATCACCAAGGAACCTTCGCGCAATTCGGCGCAATTGGCGCATACGCTGACCTCGCTCGGCGGCAGCAACTCCTACGACAACAACACGATGCTCAATGCGTCGCTCGTGACCGAGAGCGGCCGTGCGGGGCTTTGCGTCTTCGCTCAGAACCGCCACCGTTCGGGGTACGACCACGACGGCGACGGATTTACCGAGCTGCCCCTGATCAACAGCCGGTCGGCCGGCATGCGGTCGTTCTTCCGCACGGGCGCCTATTCGCGCATCACGGCGCAGTACCACCACATCGACGAATACCGCCGCGGCGGCGACCTGCTGGACCTGCCGCCCCACGAGGCGATGGTGGCCGAGCAGACCGACCACTCGATCGACGGCGGAAGCCTTTCGTTCGACATCTCGTCGGCCGACCGCCGCAACCGTTTCAACGCCTATGCGTCGTTCCAGAATACGGCCCGCAAGAGCTACTACGGCAGCAAGCAGGACCCCGACGCATACGGTACGACGCACGACCTTACGGTCGCGGCGGGCGTACAGTACGTCCATGCGTTCCGGAAACTGCTTTTCATGCCCGCCGAACTGACGCTCGGCAGCGAATACAGCTACGACGACCTGAACGACCGTTCGATCGGCTACGACATCAACACCGCCCAGACGGTGCATATCGTGGGCGGCTACCTGCAGAACGAATGGAAAACGAAGAGATGGTCGCTGCTGATCGGCGGACGTTTCGACAAGCATAATCTGGTGGACCACGTGATTTTCAGTCCCCGCGCAAATATTCGTTTCAACCCTTCGGAGGCGGTGAACCTGCGCGTGAGCTATGCGGGCGGCTATCGGGCGCCGCAGGCCTTCGACGAGGACATGCATATCGCCGTGGTGGGCGGCAAGCGGGTCCGCATCCGGCTCGCCGACGACCTCAAGGAGGAGCGTTCGCACAGCGTGAGCCTTTCGGCCGACCTTTATCACAACTTCGGCAGGGTGCAGACCAACCTGCTGGTCGAGGGGTTCTATACGATTCTCGACGACGTCTTCGCACTGCGCGATCTGGAAGATACGGACGACGGAGGCAAGATCAAGGAGCGTTACAACGGTTCGGGCGCCGCCGTGCGCGGCTTCAACGTCGAGGGGCGGGCGATTTTCACCCGCTGGTTCGAACTGCAGGCGGGCGTAACCCTCCAGCAGAGCCGCTATAAGGAGCCTGAACAGTGGAGCGAGGACGCCGACGTGCCGCCCGTGCGCCGCATGTTCCGCACCCCCGACGCCTACGGCTACTTTACGGCGTCGTTCAAGCCGGTCCGGAACTTCACGGCCGACCTGACGGGAACCTGCACCGGCTCGATGCTCGTGCAGCACATGGCCGGATCGGGCGTCGCGCAGGATGCGGCCGTCTCGACGCCGTCGTTCTTCGATATGAACGTCCGCCTGTCGTACGACCTGCGTATCTACAAGGAGATAACCTTGCAGCTTTACGGGGGCGTGCAGAACCTCTTCAATGCCTACCAGAAGGATTTCGACAAGGGCGCCGACCGCGATTCGGGCTATATCTACGGTCCGTCGCTGCCCCGCAGCTGGTTCGTCGGCGCGAAGTTCAGTTTCTGAGTCCGCGCTGCTGCGACCGGCATAAAAGGCTGCCCTTTCGGGGGCAGCCTTTTGCGTGTGGCGGCGGTCTCTGCGGGCCGTTTCGGATGCGTGTGGCGGCGGTTTTTGCGGACTGTTTCGGATACGTGTCGCGGCCCGGAATCCTGTGCCGGGTTTTGCGGGGGATCGGTTGTGACGCCTGCGCAAAGTCGCCGGAATGTCCGGCCGGGTGCGGAGAATTTCATCCGGGAAACAAAAAGCCGCCCCGGATTCCGGGGCGGCCTTGCCGTATATCTTGGCGCGGAACTAGATCGCCTTGATCTCGTGGAGCACGTTGTTGGTCTTGCGGACCGCGTCGGCCGAAGCTGCGAACTTCTCGGCCTCTTCCTTCGAAAGGTCGATCTTCACGATCTTCTCGATGCCCTTGCGGCCGATGATCGCGGGAACGCCGATGCAGATGTCCGACTGGCCGTATTCGCCTTCGAGCAGGCATGAGCAGGGAATCATCTTTTTCTGGTCGTTGAGGATCGCCTCCACCATCATTGCCGAAGCGGCTCCCGGAGCGTACCATGCCGACGTGCCGATGAGCCTGGTCAGCGTGGCGCCGCCCACCATCGTGTTGGCTACGGCCTCTTCGAGCTTCTTCTTCGATGCGAACTGCGATACGGGAACGCCGTTTACGGTAGCCTTCGAGACGAGCGGAATCATCGTCGTGTCGCCGTGGCCGCCGATGACCATGCCGTCAACGTTGTTGATGTTGGCGCCGGTGGCTTTGGCCAGATAGCACTTGAAGCGCGACGAGTCGAGCGCGCCGCCCATGCCGATGATGCGGTTCTTCGGAAGTCCCGAAGCCTTGAGCGCCAGATAGGTCAGCGTGTCCATCGGGTTGGCGACGACGATGATGATGGCGCGCGGCGAGTACTTGACCACGTTTTCGATTACGCCCTTCATGATGTTGGCGTTGGTGCCGATCAGCTCTTCGCGGGTCATGCCCGGCTTGCGGGGAATGCCCGAAGTGATGACGACGACGTCCGAATTGGCGGTCTGCTTGTAATCGTTGGTGACGCCTACGAGTTTGGTGTCGAAGTCCATCAGCGTCGAGCACTGGTACATGTCCAGCATCTTGCCCTCCGAAAGACCCTCCTTGATGTCGATCAGGACTACTTCGCTTGCGACCTCGCGGCAAGCCATTACATTCGCGCAGGTGGCGCCTACGGCACCTGCACCTACTACTGTAACTTTTGACATAACTGTTGATATTTAAGTTTGTTGTGCGTTTCTTTCCGGCGGGGCGTCGTTCGCGGCCGGCCCTGTCATGGAGCAAACCCCTCTCGGAAGAGGGGCTTGAACGGGTCGGGGATCAGCCGATCAGCTTTTCGTAATCCGCGGCGCTCAGCAACGCGTCGTATTCCGCGGGATCGGACATTTTGACCTTGACGATCCAGCCTTCGCCGTAGGCGTCCTTGTTGACGATTGCGGGGTCGGCGTCTACCGCGTCGTTGAATTCGACGATTTCACCGCCGACGGGCAGGAAAGCGTCGCTGACGGTCTTCACGGCTTCGATCGAGCCGAACACCTCGCCTGCGGCGAGCGTCTCGCCGACGGTCGGCACGTCTACGAAAACGATGTCGCCGAGCTGGCTCTGCGCGAAGTCGGTAATGCCGATAACGGCCGTGTCGCCCTCGATACGGCACCACTCGTGGTCGTTCGAGTATTTCAGATTTGCAGGTACGTTCATAATTTGGTTATCGTTTTAAATTTTGAATGTGCTTTTTCTGATGCAAATATAACTGTTATTTCCGTAACAGCAAGGGGATTCTGTATTTTTTAATGCGATTTTGCGCCGCGGATCGTTGCCGATTTGCGGAATGGCTTGCGCAAAATATTTGTATGTATTATTTTTGCGGCAAAATCAAGCTTGCGTTACAGGTATGACAGGGGTAGAGACGTCCGAATCCCGGAGATTCGCGATCATAGGCGTTGCCGGGTACATAGCTCCGAGACATTTGAACGCCATGCGGTCGCTTGGGTGCGATCTGGTGGCGGCGCACGATGTATTCGACAGCGTGGGGATGATCGACGGGTATTTCCCCCGCGCCTATTTCACCACCGATCCGGACGATTTCAGAAAGCGCATGGTCGCCGACCGTGCGGAATTTCTGACGGTCTGCACCCCGAATTACCTCCATTGCACCCATACCGTAACAGGCTTGGAGGCGGGGCTCGATGTGATTTGTGAAAAGCCGCTGGCACTGACTCCGGACGAGTTGTCGAGGATGGAGACCTGCAGCCGGGCCGCGGGCAGGCGCGTATTCCCCATATTGCAGCTGCGCCTTCATCCGGAAATAGAGCGGCTGAAACGGATGGTCGACTGCGCCCCCCCCGACAATTTGTGATGTAGACCTTACCTACATTACTCCCAGAGGAAGCTGGTATGCCGCTTCGTGGAAAGGCGACCCGTGCAAGAGCGGCGGCGTGACGGCCAATATCGGCATCCATTTTATCGACATGCTGCACTGGATATTCGGGCCGGCCGAGAAGGTGGTGCTGCACCATTCGTCGCCGGAGTGTTCGGCCGGCTTTTTGCAGTTGAAGGGTGCCCGCGTCAGGTATTTTCTGAGCGTCAACGCCGCCTATCGCCCTTCGCCGAACGATAATCCCATGTCTCCGTACAGACATCTCGTTATCAACGGCGAGGAGTTCGACTTTACGAACGGGTTTACGGACCTCCACACGTTGAGCTACGAGCGGATACTTGCCGGCCGGGGTTTTGCGGTCGAAGATACGGCGTGTGCCGTCCATACGCTCGATATGCTGCGAAAGAGTGCGGCGGTCGGCCTGACGGGCGACTATCATCCGCTGCTGCGGAATTTGCAGGGGTGATGCGAAAAAAGAACGGGAGCGATGAAAATGGTGGATCTACATAGGCAGTATCTCGGCATCCGCGATGAGGTGGACCGCGCCATCGGCGATGTCATTGCCGAGACCGCCTTCATCAAGGGTCCTGCGGTCGGGCTGTTCGAAGAGGAGCTGGCCCGGCGGTTCGAAGTGCGGCACTGCATCGCCTGCGGCAACGGTACGGACGCGCTTCTGCTGTCACTGCTGGCCGTGGGGCTGCAGCGGGGCGACGAAGTCATCGTCCCGGCCTTTGCATTCGCGGCCGTGGCCGAAACGGTGCTGCTGCTGGGCGGCGTTCCGGTCTTCGCCGACGTCGATCCCCGCACTTTCAACATCGACCCGGCGAGCGTCGCCCGGCTGGTGTCGGAGCGTACCCGTGTCGTCATCCCCGTCCATCTGTTCGGGCAGCCGTGCGATATGGCTGCGCTCACGGCCGTTGCGAAGGAGCACGGCCTGAGGGTGATCGAGGACAACGCCCAGTCGCTGGGAGCCGTATGCCGCATGTCCGACGGCGCGAGCCGCTATGCGGGTACGATCGGGGAGATCGGGTGCACGTCGTTCTTTCCCTCCAAGGTGCTGGGCTGTTACGGCGACGGCGGCGCGGCGTTCACCGACGACGACGGGCTGGCGGCCCGCATCCGGGCGCTGGGCAGTCACGGTTGGTTCCCCAAATACGACAGCCGGCTGGTCGGAATGAATTCGCGGCTCGACACGCTGCAGGCCGCCGTACTGCGGGTCAAGCTGCCGCACCTCGACACATGGATCGCCGCCCGCCGGAGCGTGGCAGCGCGCTACACGGAGCGTTTGGGCGGTCTGACGCCGGTCGTGACCCCGGTCGAGACGCCCTACGCCACCCACGTCTACCACCAGTACACCGTCAAGGTGCCTCCGGCCTGCCGCGACGGACTTCGGGCCGCACTCGCCAAGGAGGGCATACCCTCCATGGTCTATTATCCCGGAACCCTGTACGAACAGCCCGCATACCGCGACGCCTGCATCTGCGATCCCGCGATGCGCCATGCCGCAGCGCTGCCGGCGGCGGTGCTGTCGCTTCCGATGGACAGCGAACTGACCGACGCCGAGGTGGAGCGTGTGGCGGATGCCGTATGCCGCTATTTTGCCGATAACGAAAGCAGATACCATGAGTGAAACGTTCATCCACCCCTCTTCGTTCGTAGACGACGGGGCGGTCATAGGGCCGGGTTGCAGGATCTGGCATTTCTCGCATATAATGGCCGGGGCCCGCTTGGAACGGGATTAAAAAACTGTAACGATTCGATTTATCGGGTCGTTACAACTTTTATATAGGAAAATAGGTAACGCGAAGGTAACGATTTATTTTCAGCTTATTGCGTCTAAATGCCGCATTTCAAATAACCTACTGCAAGCTACGAAAAATTTTCCGATCGAGCAAATTTGCTAAAAACAATAGCGTGTTTGCGGTTCAGTACGACATGCTTATACTTATCGGAATCATTTATCTAGATGTTGATCATCCATGTGAACCCTTCTACAAACAGATCCAAAGAAGTCTGCGAACCGTCAAGACATCGTCCGGCACCGAGTTCCTGCATCGGAACTGCTATCTCCCATAAGATCTGTAGGTGTAAATTGCTTTGCCCAATAAATCGGAGATTTCGGAATTGTGATTTTCTTCCGCAGTCCATGACTACAGGATGGTTTACTTTCAACCAGACCATTTTCATCTCGAATTCCCTCAATGCAATGACAGTCCATAGTAGCGATTTCATTCCTGGAATCACTTTACTGATTCATCTCGGATATTCATCAGACGTCGTCTTACTTTTGCCAACGTATGAAGTGTATTTTTTCAGATCGGAGCAGCGGCTAAATATAGTTGATATAACGTTTGAAATAAAAAGTCTGGAATGGAAATACTTTTACATCGGAAGATATTTTCGAGGCTATAAAATTGGAAGATCTGCGTCGTATTATTGGTAACACAAGCAGGAAATTAACTTGGACATCAATTAGCCGATTTACTCAATATATTGAATCATGGCTGTATCATTATCGGAGGCAAATTGCGCCTTATCATTTTCTACAGCCTGAAAAACTTGCTGTCTATAATATTCACTCCGGTTGATGACCCAATATTTTTCTATTGTTTCATTTCAGTCAGGTGCTAAGCCGGAGTTATTGGGATATGTGACAATATGGAATAAAATCCAGATAATGAGGCAATTTAGAGAGTGCGCATTCGACATAAATGCCAGCCCCCCTAAAAAAGTTGAATGAAGATGTAACCACCAGTTTATCTTCAACCTGCTACGCTCAGATTTTATAGTGCTCCATGGAAATATGATGAGTATCCTCCTCTGTTTTTGCTACGGCCTATGTTATATTATTCACGACGGAATGAAATCCTACATGAGAATAATGTATCCAACTTCTTTAGCTGTGTCTTGCGGACTTTTATTCCAAAGTATGGGAAAATAGGAGTTGCAAACTTTTATTGTTGCAACTCCCATCTGATATCGATTTTTTAGAAGGACTCTTTCAACGCTGTTCAGCCATTTCAATCTGTCGTGGAATCTCGATGTGATCGCATTGGTCGAATACGAAATGGAGCTTCGGATCGAATGTCGCAGGATAGTCTGACGTTCGCACGATGCGATTGCTCGCAGAGAATTGGAATCCGTCTACGCAATACAGATTAACAATGCGGGGATCGAATACTCGGAACAGATTTCCATCGACCTGAATATTGCGGTGATAACGACTTGTCTGCCGCTGGGAAATTCCGCTGCCGACAGCAATGCAGGCACTTCCCCATCCCCGGCTTCCATAATTGCCGTTTGCGAAGATGTTGTTGCGAATTGTTACGTCACGGACACCGGATTGTTCGAACCAGAAGTTACCGTCGCCCTCAAAGAGGATCGAGGCTCCGGCGATATGGAAATAGTTGTTTTCGATGATAACCCGTCCGCGGGAACCAATCAGCAAACCGCGGGCGCGGTTTCCCGACATCCGGCAACCGCTGATGTGAACATCGGGACCGGGTTCGTCGGCTGCAATCAGATGGCCGGGACGAATGTTCTCGGGTAAGGGTTCAGTGAAGGTTACCGCAGAATACTCCTTGTTGAACCGTTCGACCTTAGCAACAATCCGCCGGGCATAGGCTTCAAGCGTGTGGTTGTCGACAATTTCCACCGCCATCCCCGGGACGAGGAAATCTGTGCCGTATTGCCCGCTGTGTCCCCAGCGAACCCAAATCCGCTCCCGATCGAAAATCGTATCGACGGGCATATATAGTCCATGAATATTGGAGGCATCATCCTTCTGATTTTCGAACGTACAGTCGATTAGACGGATCTGTCCCCCGCAATTGGAGAAATGCGTGGCGTCGGCCGTGATGCTGATCATGCGTTTTTTGCCGGGAGCCGGAACAACTTCCATCCGTTCAATTCCGATGTCGCGGCTGCGTTGTGCGATGACCCCCATCCCTCCGCAGTGATGGAGCTTCACGTCGAGGATTGCAATACCCTGCGAATCGGAAACGGTGATCCCGGGATTGAGCCGTCGGGCGGCCCCGAAGACCATCGTATTCCCGATCGCGGCCTTCAAATCACTGCGGAAAATCCGAATCCATCCGTTAGGACGCCGTTCAGCAGGAATGGTATGGGCCGGGAGCCAGTAGTCGTCGACGTGGAAAGCCGGTTCGCATCGTTGGGTATCGAACTCCAACAAACTGGAATAGGGGTAGACACGACCTTCGTCATCGAGGAAACGCAAGCATCCGTCCGTCAGATCGCATCGGTATTTGTCCGGGAACTCCAAATCGAGCCATCCGTTTCCGGCCGCCCGTACGGTACCTTCGGAGTGAAACGTGCGGGTAAAGTCGATCGAAAGATTGCGGATCGTGATGTTGCGGCAACGTTCGAGGTTGAACGGTGAAACGAAACCTGTGAAAAGGAGTTTCGTGTCAGCACCTTCAATGGTGAAATCTTGCAGGCCGACCAAATCAAAGGCAATCCGTTTCAAACCTTCGTCGTTGTTGCTGATGAACTGGTACTTTTCGACCGCCAGATCGGGTCGTATCCGGAGTTCTCCACCCGGAAGAATAAGCCGTGCGGCCCGGATCCGGGCACAATGGGACAAGGCGGCCCGAATGGCCGGTCCTGCGTCGGTTTGTGCAGTCAGGTCGTCAAGGAAATCATTCAAGTAGACATCGCCACCGGATGTCGGGGCCTGACAGGCTGCAAAGAGCCCGACAGCAAACAGCAACAGGGTGTGAAGCAGTTTTTTCATCAGGATATTGGAAATTATGGAAGTTTGATACGCAGGGACGCTCCCTGTCGAAGCCGGAAAGCTCGGGGATTGCATCCCGAAATCGCAAGCGTGACTCGCAGAAACCCGTCCGGCTGTTTCTCGATGACAAGGTCGAAGTTGTTTTCAAAGGCCCGAATGTGCCGCAACGCCATGCGATTCCATCCGGAAGGCATTGAAGGGGTAAGATCGAAGCTCCTGAACCCGGTGGGGCGAATCCCGAACAATCCCTCGGTGATAACGCGGCAGAAAAGCCCGCTTTCGGCGGCCAAGTGGCGTTGAGAGCCCTCGGGCCATGCTTCGATCGGATAGGGAACATGATCGCCCAGGAGTCTGCGCCGGGCATAATGACTGAGGAATTCCGTTGCACGGTCGGCCTGCCCGGCGATGTAGATTCCCCGCAGAGCATAAAGGGTCGAACGGTCCCAGAAGGTCGAACTGCCCTGTTCGGTGAGGAGGCCGTTTTCGGTCATCAGCTCTTTTCCGAGCAGCGCCCGAACAGTCCCTTCGCTGCGGTTTTGCAACCCGGCGATCAACGGCATGCATATCCACGAGCGGAGTTTCGTACAGCCATCGAAATAGCGGTAAGTTTCGTATCCGGCAACCGTGGCGCCGAAATGGCATTCAATCGCCTCAGCGAGCTCCGAAGTCTGCCGTTTGTAAACTCGCAGCGTTTCACGCGGACATCCGAGCTCCTGTCCGAGATAGACGGCCGACCGCAAGGCATCATAATAGAGTGTCGATGTACAGAGATTGGCCTTGCCGGCAGGGAATCGGCCCTCCAATTCATCGGTATCGGAAGCGACGACCCCTTCGGGAGTGAGTTTGCGCCGGCAGTATTCGAGACACCATTCCACCAAAGGCCACAGCTCTTCGGCTTCGTTCCGTTCCCCGCGGGCCAAGGCGTAGCGCGCAGCGCCGTATGCGATCATCGCGGCATCGCCTCGATCGCCGGCCCCGTTCCAGATGTCGTCGCCCTCGGCGATGATCGAACTAGGAATAGGCCGGTATTCAGCATTCATGAAACGGGCGAAGTGGCGGAATGCGTTGAGTGCCGATCGATTCCCGATGTCGTATCCGAGCATTGGAAAAAAAGGGTTGACGTATTCGGCCTGATCGTTGGCCCAAATAGCCGCGTAGTAACATTCGCCGCCCGGAGCATGCATGTAGCCGCCGCGGGTCTTGATAATGCTTTCGGCAGCCCGGATCTTGGCAAAGCGGAATTCCGTGTCGACTACCGGATCCGGGGTCTCCAGGACCAGTTTGTCCGAGATTGCAGACACGAACTCCCTACGAGAGCGGAGTTCGGCTCCGACATCTGCGGGCGGAAGTGTCTCTCCGACTCGACAAGCCCGGAAGAGGGCATCCACCACGGTCGAATCTCCGGGCTGCAGTATGCGGATTCCGGCATCGAGCAATTCGGCCCGAATGACGTAGCCGCCCGTAATGCCTCGTTCCGAAGGGGTCGTCACGATTTGCGAAAACTCTGGGATGGAAATCTCCAGCGTTTGCGAACCGATATTGCGGATAAGATACCGTTCACAGAGGGCGGGTTGTGTCGGCGAAGGAAAGATCGTGCGCTCCATGGCCAAGACCGGAGCCGGATGCTCCACCTCCTCGTATCCGGCCCCCACGGCATTAAAACTCCATTGACTAAAGACCCGGACCGTACCGTCTATGACGATCTTTTCGACCCGTTCGAACTGCAGGGCCGAAGCATTGAAACCCGAGGCGGAGGTATTCACGGCCAACAGCGAGGGAATATCCGTGGCCACGCGGCACATCAGACTGGCATGCGTATCATTGGGACGGACACGTAACAGCGGGAAGATCAGCGAACGTTCGACGCGAAAGGCTCCTCGGTCATCCACAACCCAGCGGAGAACCGTCGAGATCTGCTCGCCGGTCATTTCGAGATGATCCCTGTGGGGCGTATCGTTTCCGGGTCTCCAGACGATGCCTCCGTCCGGATCAATCTGCCAGCGTTGTCCTGCAACAGGAAGTCCGAGCCCGGTGCAAAAAAGAAGGAACAGCAGTTTTTTCATTGTCATTTCATTGTTCAAGGATGGCGGGGCATTCGAACCAGTGCTCCACGAATGTGCGGACGCGCTGCGCATATATCTGCGGATCGTGGAGATAGGCGGCACCATGATCGACGCCGGAAAGTATCCAGAGTTCCTTGTCTCCGATTTTCGCTTCGTACAGCCGGTGAACCATTTCCACAGGGACGACCGAGTCCTTGTCGCCGTGAATGAACAACATAGGCAACCTGCATCGGTGCACGGCATCGAGCGGAGAAGCCTTTGCGAAACTCCATCCGTAGAGGATCCGGCACCAAAGGTCCGATAGATGGAAGAGCGGAAAGAGCGGCAGTCGGCACTGCTTCTCCCAAGAATCGGCAAAGATATCCCGGGTTGAAGTGTAGCCACAATCCTCCACGGCACAGCGGACACATGCGGGCAGCGACTCTTCGGCAGCGGCGATCATCGTAGTGGCGGCACCCATCGAAACGCCGTACAGGACGATCTGCGTATTGCCGCCGAAAAGCGAATCTGCCGTTCGGATCCAGTCCACCACTTCCGTTCGTTCAGTCCACCCCATGCTGATGGCCGAAGGTTCGCTTTGCCCATGACCGCGCAGATCGGGAATCAGAACATTGAATCCGAAATCATGGTTGAAGAGATAGCCGATCATGAGCATGGTTTCCGCCGAACCCTGATAGCCATGAAAGAGCACGGCGGTCTTTTCGGTAGGCTCCGGAGCCCATAGCCACCGGGCATGGAGTCGCTCTCCGTCGGCATTCAACCGTACGATATCATGCAGCAATCCGTTGCTGCGGATGCTGTCGAGCCATTCTGTGGTATGAGGATATTGCCGGGTGAGCCAGCTGAGATCGGTCAGGCGGGGCGGATGGAGTGTCCTGTAACAGAGTACGAAACTCCAGCACAATGCCCCGATGACAAGCAGCCCGAAGATTGCGCTCAGTGCAGCAATGATTTTCTTATTTCGCTTTTTCATGACAGATATTATTTGGGTTCATATGGATCAGTTCGAAATCGGGTTTGCCGTAGCCGATAAACCGGTTCTCGGCGATGCGCACATTTCGACACCCCTCAAGGCAGAATGATTGGCGTTGTGCGGCTGTGGCGGGGAAATCGTATGTTTGTTCGACACAGTTTGCCACGAACTGCAGTCCCTCAACCGATCGGGCGTGGAGCAGCGGACGGTCATAAGTGAGAATGCGGTTGTTGCGGATCCGGATATTGCGATGATAGACCGGGCTGCTTTCGTCTGCCGGACGGAAAGAGGGAGTGATGCTGATGAGGGCTTCGCCCCAGCCGGATCCGCCGTTGTTCGAAGCCGAAGTGCCGCAGTTCTCGAAAAGGTTGTCATGGATATCCATGTCGCACACGGCGCCCGATTCGAACCAGTAGTCGGTATCTCCTTCGATGAGAATTGCCGTTCCGGCCGTCATGAAGCGGTTGTTATGTACGACAACCTTTCCGGGAGTGGTGAGCAAGATGCCGCGGGCGCGGTTGGCTCGCCCGAAGTAGCAATCGTGAATCGATACGTTGGCATACCACGAGGCGTTTTCGATAAAATCGTCTTCCCTGAATGTTTTATCGAGCGGCTCACGCAAGGCGACAACAAGCCGCTTGCTGCTTTTCCTGACAATGCGTTCAATGCGGTTCCGGGCCCCCCGAGATCCGGTCGTTCGTACAATCGGCCAGATCTCATCATCGGCTTTGAACACCCGTTCTGCCGGGAACCGGACTCCGAACAACTCAATCTGTTTCCGGTCTTTCGAAACAGCGACTATCCGGGCATAGATGCCGTGTATGTTCAAGGCATCGTCACCCTGTCCGTTGCAGTTGCAGCCGTCAAGTTCGATCAATCCGCGGCAGTTGGTAAAGTGGAACGCATCGGCAGCACAGCTGAACCGACGCTTTTCGGAACGATTGACGACCGTACAAACCGCCTTGAGCAGGATGTTCTCGCTGCGGAGTCCGTAAACGCCCATTCCGGGAGAATGGCGCAGGTCGATTTTTTCGAAGCAGACATTCCTGCAGTTCACCACCGTCATAGCGTTGGACAAATACCGCCCATGGTAAAGAGCGAGTTCCGTACCGATCGGCAGGGGACGGTCGACCGTCCCGAAGAAGCGGACCGTGTCCGGAGCGATTTCACGGGCTTCGCCGCGGAAGACTGCATTGCGGTCCGAGAGAGGACAGTCCCGGGTACCGTAAAGCACCGCACCGCTTTGCGGATCGTAAGCCGTAGAATAACTTTCGGGATCGATTTCACGCTCCCAAGTCTCATCCGTAAAGCGGATCCGCCCCTTTTCGATGTGGTAGGGATAACGTTTCCGATCGATAGCCAGGTCAACATGGCCGTCCCCAAGAGCAACGATCGAAGCCTGTGTGATATAGGGGCGTTCCCAGTCGAGCGAGAAATTGCGAATCGTCAGTCTTTCGCACTCCTCAGCCAAGAAAAGCATCAAACGCCCGTGTGCGATGAATTCAGCGCCACCGCCGTCGATTATTAAATCCCGAATGCCGCGGAGTCTTGCCACGATGTTCACCCGGTCGTCCTGCCCCTCAGGGGCATGGAAATCGTACCGCCCCGACTCGAAACACAATACGGTGGGGATTTCCCGCTTTCCGATGGTAGCGACGGCTTTTCGCAAGGCTTCGGAAGCATCCTCTCCCGAATCGGGCAACGCACCGAAATCTCGCATCCGAAGCGTATCTCCGAACGGCCGGGATGAAACGCTTCCGATCCATGCGGTCGCGAGAATCGGGAGGATGTATCGACTAATTTTCATAGAAGTACGGATTAGGATTCTCAACCATTCGAGGCATCTCTTCACCCTCCAAACAATGCTCGGAACAGTCGACCAGACTGATTGTCGAATTTTCCTTCCACCCGGAGAAGTCATTGTTCCGGACTGTGACGCTGCGGCAGTGCTGGGCATCGATGACCGAGAGACCGGCGAACCGGGGCTCAAACCGGCGGGAATCGACGAACCGGTTCCTGCTGATGACGAGCGAATCGACCGAGAGAGCATAAATCAACTGGTTGTCGAACGACTCCACGAGGTTTCCTTCGAAACGGATACATCCGTGATACGGAGTCCCCCCGCTCCGGGCATCATGCGAAATAACGGGGTCGATCTGCAGAACGGCCTGGGGAGACCGGCCGCCGGTAGCCATCGTGCCGAATCGGTTGTTACGGATCACGACGTTGCGCGTACGTCCCGATTCGAACCAGTAGTTGGCGTCACCGCAAATGCGTATTCCGGCCATCATTGAAGAAAGATCACTGTTTTCGACGCATACGTCGCCCGGAGTCGAAAGCAGAAAACTCCGGGCGCGATTATAACGAACCGTGCATTCCGATATTTCGACATCGGCATCGGCCGCGCGGTTCCCGACGGCAATGTGCACCGAGTCCGGAATTGCACTCAGGTCGAATCCGGTTCGAATGATGTAATAGTTTTCATTCACGTGGTTCACCTCCTCGACTCGTCCGCAGCCGAGTACCCCCAGATCGGCACGATCGATGAAGACGAGCGAATCACCTTGTTCGGCAAAATCGAAACCCTCCTGCTGAAAGTGCCCAAAACTGGCCCCAAACCGGTTCCCGGAAAACCGATCCACAACCGTCATGTAAACACCGTGAATGTTCGTGGCATCGTCGAGCATGCTTTCGAACCGGCAGGCCCGGAGCACTATTTTTCCCGAACATCCGACGAAATGAGTGGCATCGGCCGATGCAGAGACCATCCGGCCGCTTTGAGGCGGGACTTCAACCCGGTATTGCGAGCAGACGACGTCGCGACAGTTCTCGGCGATCAGCGCCATGCCGCCCGAATCGTGAAGCGTGACGTTCCGGACTTCAACACCGGCCGACTTGTAAAACGAGAATCCCGGATAGCGGCGGTTAGTCGAATGGGGGCCTTTATCCGTATAGACGCTTCCCACAGGAGGCAGCTCCCGAGACGAGTAGCCGCTCAGACGGACAAGCGAATCGCCGATCCATTCGGCCTGCAGCGTTTTTTTTTGATCGTGTTCGTACTGTTCGGCCTGATAGTAGGGCGAACGGGTTCCGGGATCGAACAAAATATTTTCACCGAACGGACTCGCCCAGTCGTAGCCCGTAAACCAGGGTTCCCCGCTCCGGATCTCGAAACGTTCCGGATCGAGCGGACGGAGCGTGATGCTGTGCGTACGAGGATCGTTACCAACGACGAGGCCTTCGAAGATGAACGATGCGTCGCAATCGATCGTGAAAGCCTCGAAAACGATCTGTTCGCATCGAGCGACGCGGAACGGAACGATTGCGCCGTGAAATCTCAACTGGGTTTTTTCTCCAGCCCCTTCGATCCGTACACGTCGCATCTCCTCGAGCAGAAAAGCGCAGCGTTTATAGCCGTTGTCGTTGTTCGAAACGCAGAGATAGCTGCCGGCCGCCTGTTCGGGATAGAAGTCGAACGTCCCCGCTCCGAATCGGATTGTGACCTCACCGGCTGGATGCTCCGCAAGGATCTTGCGTACAAGAGGCGTATAGTCCTCCGTTCCGGAATCGAAGTCGATGGCAATCGTTTCCGGATGCATTTCGCATCCGGAAACGATCAGCGCGGAAAGAATGATGAATTTTCGGATCGACATTCCAAACATCAATAAAATACGACCTTTCTCCATGCGAGACTGCGTTGTCCGAGATCATTCATGTCTGCAGCATAATACATGCGGACAGCCTGTCCCCCGGTTTGATCTCCCTCTTCACTGATCAGGTTGGGATACATGGCCTCCTCCTCACCCAGATTGAGGGATATAGGGGCCTCCCACGCAATACCGTCGGCACTCGTCGAAAGACAAATGCGTCGGCTCCACGAATGATAGACCATCACCCATTTGCCTATGTAGTGGTTCCACATGACCGACGGATTTCCGCCGGCATAGGTATCGAGATTGGCGATCTTGATGTTTGCGCCGCCGAGTTGTGTCTGCCCGTTGCAGCCTTCGACGGTGAATGCTTTGCCATCCCATTTTTTCCAGGTTCCGGCAGCTCCGGCCGGATCCTCCGAACAGGCCATCGTGATCATGTAGTTTCCGGGGTCATCGCAATAGCCCGAGTAGTAGCATATCCAGACTTTGCGCGCGTCGTTCCAAACTACGCACCCGTCTCCCAAGCCGTAGGACTCACCCTGCCCGGCGGGATTTTCGGGTTTGGGGTCGGTTCCGGAAAGGATCCGTCTGCCCGTTTCCCAGGTCAGTCCGTTGTCCGAGGAATAGGTGACGCCAATGGACTTATAGGCGGCGGAGACTCCGGGCCAATGGCTCTCGGCATGGAAGAATCCGGCCAACCGACCGTCCATGAGTTTATGCACGCCGATGAACCATGCGCCGCCGTCGTAAAATCCGGATACGGGTTCGATGCACTTGCCAAAGACCTCCATATCGGAGGTCAAGGCATTGACGTTCTCATCGAGCCAGGGACTGGCGGATACCTGTCGCAGGGAATTGTCCGCAGACCAGTAGGTCGTAAACAGTCCCGAATCATCGTATTTCCCGACGGAGATCTTTCCGTCAAGCCAGAGCATATACCGGGGAATGTGGGGATCCTGCCAACAGATGTTGCGGTCACCGACGACGAACGTTCCAAAATCGGTGTAATCATCCGGATTGAAATCCGCATCGAATTCGTAGGGTTTCGAACTGGAACCGTTGTTGTAGGCATGCGCGAGGTCAAGATCGCGGTCACAGGACGACAGTGCGATCATCAGAGCGGCACCAGCGACGTATAATGCATGTGTTTTCATGGTTTCGTAATTTGAATGGAGGATCGGGTTTTATTTCCAAAGCGGATTCTGTTCGATCTTCCCATTCGAGGCGTCGATAACATCCTGCGGAATGGGGAAGATTACGTGTTTGGGTTGGAAGTTCTGCGCCTGGGAGGTCGCCACGCTCGAATACTTGGCCAGTTTCTTCACGCCTTCCTCAAGTTTTCCGAAGCGGACCAGATCGTACCAGCGCTGTCCCTCGAAGCAGAGTTCGAAACTACGCTCGGCGAGCAGGGCCTCGGCGAACTTGTCGCCGTCCATCATCTTCAGATCAACCGCTTCATTCGGAGTCTTGATATCGACTCCGAAACCACGGCGTCGCACCTGGTTGACATATTCGAGCGCTTCGGGCGAAGGAACTTCGTGAGCCCGCCAAACGGCTTCGGCATACATCAGCAACACGTCGGCATAACGGATGATCGGAAAGTTGATCGGATTTGCCCAGTTTGCCCATCCCGGCCCCCGTCCCTCCTCAGTCAGGGCATGGCGGAACTTGTAGGCGTAGTAGATCGGTTCGGAACTGAGATCCTCCTTGACGAGATTCTGATTGTCGTCGTAAACATATTTGAAGCGAGCGATGTTGTCGCGGCGCAGGTCGGCGGGATCGTACGTTTCATAGAACTCCTGGGTACTCCATACCGCAGACCAGTAGAGGTTATTGGGGGTCTGAACACCATCGATAGTTCCGACCTGGCCTCCGTAGGTGGTTGTACCGTTGTTGGCAAACTCGACATCGAATAGGTATTCGGAACTGTATTCGTTCGACGCATCGAACAGACTGAAATAATCCTTCACGAGCTCAAAACGACCGCTCTGGATAACCTCGTTGAGTTCGACTTCGGCTAAAGCCGCAGCTTCGGAGTCTTCCAAAGGTTCGCCGGCCATTTGCAAATAGACCTTGCCGAGCAGGGCTTTGGCTGCGTAGTAGTGAGCCCGGCCGTTCGCATTCGACACCGGAAGGTTCCCGATGGCTAGTTTCAGATCACTGACGATTTGTTCGTAGACTTGGGCCACGGAAGACTTTTCAGTCTGCACCATTGTGAGATCGGTAACTTCGTGGTTGATGATCGGCACCTCACCGAAAAGCCTTACCAGATGGAAGTAGTAGAAGGCCCGCAGGAAATAGGCTTCGCCGAGAATCCGTTTCTTCTCGCTTTCATTGCCGATATCGGTGTCAGTCAGACGGTCTATGATAACGCAGGCGCGTTGTATCCCGCGATACTGGACATACCATGTTCGGGAGATGTAGCGATGCGAAGGGGTGTAGGTGTAGTTGCAGAGTTCTGTCTCGTTTCCGTCGATGTTGGTCGGAATGATCATCTCATCGGTTCCGACGCGCCCAAGGATGAGGAAACCCTGAAAATAGGACCCGTATCGGTCGCCATTGGCCCATTCGGCCGAGAGCAGCATGTTATAAACGCCCGTGAGTCCCATGTCGAACTCTTCGGCAGTCTTGTAAAAGTTGGAGGTCGCCACGGTACTTTCGAGGGGGACATCGAGGAAGTCGCTGCACGCCGAGAAGATACAGCCTGCAACCGCGATAACGACAAAGCGGCCGAGTCGCGAGTATGCGGAGGTGATGAACTTTTTCATGATGGAGATCGTTTTACTGGAACAGAATGTTAATACCTGCGGTGAAGGTGCGCGGGCGGGGGAAGCAGCCGTAGTCGAAGCCCGACGTGAGGATATTGCTCATGCTGCTGGAACCTTGGTTGGAGTACACCTCGGGGTCGTAGCCCGAGTATCGAGTGAGGACGAAGAGGTTTTCTCCGGCGATATAGAACTTGATCGAGCCGATGTGGCTGTTAGGGCCGAACCATTTGCGCGGACAGGTGTAGCTGATCCGTGCAGAGCGGAGCCGCAGAAACGAGGCATCTTCGACGAATGCCGAGCAGACCGCTCCGTTCGTCATCGTGGAGTATTGCGTGCTTGCAAGGTTCCGGGGCGACCAACGCTCCTCGAAGAATGCCATTTGGTTGTTCGTGGTTCCGGTGAACGCTGCGAGCTGATTGTAGTTTGCGTTGTAGACGTTGCCTCCGTATGAATATTGGAACGAGAGGTTGAGGTCGAGGTTCTTCCAGGTGAAGTTCGTGCCGAAGGCTCCGAAGAAATCGGGTGTCGAGTTTCCGATTACGGTCCGGTCGTCGGATGTAATCTTTTCGTCCTTGTACAGGTCGGCGAAGCGCATGGCCCCGGGTTTTTCGGCTCCGGTTTCGACGGCGACATCAGGCTTCGGCGTTATTCCGTCGATTTCGAAATCATTTAGTCCATAGACACCTTTGGTGACGTATCCGTATATGTCTCCGATCTCTCCGCCCTCTTGCAGGATGACGGCATTCTGACCGCTCAGACAAGTGACACCCAGCAGGATCGGGGCTCCGCCCTGGCCGAGTTCAAGAATTTTGGTCTTGTTGCGGGCGAAGTTGGCGAAGAAATTCCATTTGAAATTCTTGTGGTTGATCAACTGGGCGTTCAGGCTCAACTCGATACCGCGGTTGCGCATTTTGCCGATATTCTGCCATGCCTTGTCGAATCCGACGATGTTAACAACGGGAGCCTCAAGCAACAGGTCCCGGGTAACCTTGTCATAGAAGTCTGCCGTGAATTTCAGCCGGTCGTTCCATAACCCGACCTCCAATCCTGCGTTCACTTCGCGAGTGGTCTCCCAGGAGAGGTTTTCATTAGCAATAGACAAAGAAGACTGCCCGATGGTCTCAATGGTTCCGAAGGAGTAGTTCGTTCCGTAGAGCTGCGAGTAGGAGCCCGAGGTGGGGACATTTGAGTTGCCAACCTCGCCCAGACTCAGACGCAGTTTGAGGGCGCTGACGGTATTTTGATTCTGCATGAATCTTTCGCTGTCGATGTTCCAGGCTAATGCACCGGAGAGAAACGTACCCCACTTGTCGTTGATGAAGCGCGAGGTAGCATCGCGGCGGAGGGTGAAAGTGGCAATGTAACGGTTGTCGTATGAGTAGTTAATTCGACCGATGAGCGAGACATACCGGACCTGCTCCTTGCTGGAGTAGACGTTGAAAACTTTAGCCATCTGGGCATTATTCGATCCGAGATCCTCGTATTCGTATTGAGTGGTTTCGCTGCGATCGTAGAAGTTCGTGTATCCTTGTTCAGTCATGCCGACGAGGACATTGAGACGGTGTTTCCCGAATACGGGCTTCCAGGTGAGCGTGTTTTCGTTGATCCAACTTCCGGATTCAGAACTGCCGATGATACCCTGCCCCTTGTAAAAGTAGCCGCGGGGCGTCGAGGTGGGATAGAACTGGCGGTCTTTGAGCGAATAACTGTCATATCCTGCCGTGATGCGCAAGGTCAGATTCTTAAGGATGTCGGCCTCGACATAGGCATTGAGCATCATTCGGTTGATGCGTTTGGTGAGTTCGGTCTCATTGGCGATGTTGACCGGATTCCCGTGATAGTTGTCGATATAAGAGTCGAGCGAGGACTGCGAGACGCCTGCACGGCGGAAATAGGCCTGAGTCGTTTCGTCGAATTCGAAAGGAAGAGCCGTCAGGGCCGAAGTGATGACGCCTGCAACCTGGGACGTGCCTTCGCCGCCGGTCGGCACTCCGTCGTCGACGATTCGGTTATAGCCGATATCGACACCCGTGCGTATAAAATCCGTGAATCGGTGGTCGATCGTAGCTTTAGCCGTGAGTTTCTGCCAATTCGTGGCGATGAGGACCGATTTGTTCTGCATGTAGGAACCGGAGACGAACATACTCGTTTTTTCAGTAGAGTGTGAAATAGATAGCGAATGGTTTTGAATAAATCCGGTACGAAAGATTTCATCCTGCCAGTCCCGCGACTGTACGTCTCCGATTGTGCGGGGTTGCATGGTGATAGGGTCCGTGAACAGGTGGTTGTTCGAGGAGTTTCGATCAACCTGATAGGCGGCGTACTGGCGAAAATCCATCATGTCATACCGCTTATTCATCTGTTGAAATCCGAAGTAGGTGTTGTATTGGATCTTTCCGCTGTCGCCCCGGCCTCGTTTGGTGGTAATGAGAATGACTCCGTTGGCTCCGCGGTTACCATATATTGCCGTTGCCGAGGCGTCTTTTAGCACTTCGATCGAAGCGATATCGTCGGGGTTTATCATCGAGAGCGAGGACATGCCGGTGTCATATCCGTCTATGCCACCCCCGGTGGAGGTGCTGACATCGAAGAGCGGGAATCCGTCAAGGACAATCAGCGGGGCAGTGGAGCCGGTCAGGGAGTTTGCACCGCGGATAAGCATGCTCGACTCCGAGCCGGGTTTTCCGGATGAGGAGTTGACCATCAGACCGGCCACTCCGCCGGCTAAAGCGTCGTCAACGGAGAAAAGTACCCGGTTTTCGAAGGCATCGGCCTTGATCGAGGCAACAGCTCCGGTCATGTCCTTTTTCCGTAGGGCACCGTAACCGACTACAACGACGTCGTCTATCTGAAGGTCGGAGGGTGAGAGTACGACATCGATCAGGGATCGCTGCCCGACGGATTCGCGAACCTCCCGGTACCCGAGGAAGTTGAAGACGAGAATATCTTTGGATGAACGGACTTTGATCCGATAGAAACCCTTGGCATCGGACGTGGCACCGACGGTGCTGCCTTCGATGATTATCGACGCGCCGGCGACAGGCTTTCCGTCCGGGGAGGTAATCGTACCGCTGACGGAGGTCTGGGCCCGGAGACTCGAAGCAATGAGCAGCAAGCCGGCCAGTAAGAAAACGAATCGTTTCATAGCGAATAGTTTATTCGGGTTATTCTTCGATAAGATTGATTTGTATGTCGTCCAAATACCAGTTTACATCAGCGGAGCCGGCTGACAGAAGAGCGAATTGGGGATAGGTGTTCAGCAACGATTCGTATTTGGCGCTAGTGGCCGTGAATTCGAACCGGACCTGTTTCCACTCTGCGGAAGGCATCAGCTCCGGAGATGCCGGGAGTGTGATCGTTTCGGTAAGCGGATATTCGATATTACTCCAAATTCCGAACATCTCTTCCACCTGTTCCTCGAAAGGAATATCGGGGAAGTAGATGCTCCAGTGGTCACTCGCAAGTACCTGGAGGTATTCATTCCAAGACCAGGAGGGCAGATTGTTATAGATGCCCGTCAAGACGATAAGCGAACCCTCCGCGGCATCCGTTTTCTGCCAGAAGGAGACTTCATATTTTTGTCCGGCAACGAGTTGGGCGTTGCAAACCCAGTTGTCTCGCGTGAACAACTGATAGATGACTCCCGGTTTGAGCGTTACCTTGAGGGCCTGCTTCGAGCCATCGGCCCCGCCGCTGACGATGGAGGTGTTAGTCGTCAGATCATCCGCGGAAGTGGTCGTGTTCCAGAGCGTCCATTTTCCAATGGACGAAAGTTCGAACCGCCAGGGATCATAATCCTTCTCGGGAATGGGGTGCAGCATTGGATAGTTTCCGACAATAAAAGTCTGTTCGACGGTAGTTGTCATTCCGTCGTCGGCCCGAGTGAGTCTGCAGGAGATTCGGGCTCCGTTTTTGTTGGCCGAAGTCCAGGTGACCACTGGGGCGGGATCAGTCGACGAGGAAGGCGTACCGCCTTCGAATGTCCATTGGTAGGATGTCGGATTACCCTCGACTTCGGTAAGGCCGAACGAGACGGGGGTATCGAGCCGAATACAGCCTTTCGGTGTAAGTTCCAAGGCTTTGATCCGAGCCGAAAGCGGGTAAAATACCTCAATGTCGAACGATTCGGACTGCACCTGACCGTTGAGAAAATGGATTGTAAGGGTTACCGTCTTTATGCCTTTCGAATTGAATACGACGCTCGGTTCGGGATCCGTGGAGGTCGCAGGTGTTGCGTCTTCGAAACTCCACTCGCGGGTTTCGACCCCGAGCGAAAGGTCCGTAAATGTAGCGGGTTTCCCGACGCTGAATTGTGATTCCGCGCCGTAGCTCCAAGCGAATTCGTAAGGTTGTGTCCACTCGTCCGAATCGTTGTCACAAGCAGCCAGTACCAACCCAAAGGCAAGAACCGGCACGAGATGAAAGAATAGCTGTTTCATGGTTCGCAGTTTTTGGAATGTAGGTATTTTTTCGGTCAGGGAATCCGGAGTGCTTTCTTGCATGAAGAATTCCGGCATCCCTGTCCGAATCATGGAATCATATTCTCAAGATATGTATTCCTCGGAATATTCGGATTCTGCCCGGTGAGACTTCCGGGCCCAAAGGAGGCGGATCGGATGATCCGACCCCGGCGGATAGAGCATGGAGAGAGAAAATGATTCATTTGCGTTGATTTAGTTTAGGTTTTCAAATTGCCGCATTTGGTGCAGCTGATGCAAAGGAAACTATTAAAAACCTAAAAAATCAACGCAAATGTCTCAAAATACACGGATGACGGGAAAAGTATTTTTTAATTTATTTGAGAAAATCGTCCGGGGTCATTTCTGCGTCTCGGGCTCGTTTTTGGAGAAGATTTCCGACGCGGAGTCCACTTTTCCCGTTTTGCTCCGGTTCCGGAGGGCGAACTCCTTGGGGTAGAGTCCGAATTCCTCATGGAAGATTTTGGCGAAGTGGCTGAGATTGGTGTACCCTACGCGATACATTACCTCATTGACAGGAAGTGTTCCGTCTTGGGCAAGGAATGATGCAGCGTGCTTTAGCCGGATGCTGCGAATGAATTGTATGGGCGTCAACCCCGTGAGGGCAAGAATACGCCGGTAGAGCTGCGATCGTGACACGCCGATTTTGCGGCAAAGCTGTAGGACGTCAAATCGCGGATCGGCTATTTCGGTCTCGATGGTTTCGGTACATTTGACAAGGAAGAGATCTTCGGATTTCTCCACAGCGACTTCTGAAATGGGAATCTCCTTTATAGGTTGACTGTTTTTGTGGATTTTATTCTGTCGGGCAACAAGGTTGTCGATACGGGAGAAGAGCACTTCAAGGGAGAACGGTTTTGCTACATAAGCGTCGGCTCCGACACGGTATCCGGATACTTCGTAGTTCTGCAGATTGTGGGCCGTAAGTAGAATGACCCCGATTGCCGAAGTCCGGGAATTCTCCTTGATTTTGCGGCAAAGTTCGATTCCCGACATTCCCGGCATGACGATGTCTGTAAGCACCAGATCGGGCTGTTCATTGATTGCCTGACAATAAGCCTCCTCTCCATTTCGTGCCGTCGAGACGTTGTATCGGTTCTCCAGCGCGCTTCGAAGATAATCCCGCAAGGCGGTATTGTCCTCGGCCACGAGAATCGAAACTCTTTTTCCATCAGATGCAGCTGCTCCGTGGCGCGTATTTTCTTCCAGGAGCCCGCACTGCATTCCACGATCGTTCCCGATTGCGGTTTCCGCCGCCATCTCCGATTCGAATTGATCGTCACCGAAGTCCGACAGCGCGGAATCCATCCCTATCGGGAGATTCTGAAATGGCCGACCCGGGACCTTGTCGGAATCTTTGATCTGTTCGGGAGCGAGGTGCGCACATCCCTTCGGGATCCGGACCCGGAAGAGCGAACCGACGTTCAATTCGGATGCGACTTCAATTTCTCCATGATGCAGAGTAACGATATGCTTGACCAGGGAGAGTCCGATGCCGATGCTTTTTTGCGGCGAGTTGTTGTTTCGAGCCTGGTAAAAACGTTCGAAGATCCGGGACTGTTCATCCCGGGCTATTCCGATTCCATTATCTTCCACCGAAATGGTTACCGACAGCTGTTGCTCTTCACAGACGAGATTCACTTTCCCTGAACTTTTCCGACTGTATTTGAATGCGTTGTAGAGCAAATTAGCGATAACGATCTCCATTTTCCGACGATCGATCCAGAGTATGAGCGGATCGTTCGGAATCTCCTGCGAGAACTGTATCTGAAGTTGGTCGGCCAACGGCTTGAACAGTTCGGCTATACCGCGGAGGAATTCCGACGCATCGGTTTGCACAGCCGCGAGTTCCATTTTGTGGCTTTCGTATTTGCGCAAGTCGAGGATTTGTTCCAGCAGGGTCTTCAATGCCCCCGCATTGCGGTTGACGAGTTCCAGTCTGTTGCGCGTCGTTTTCCCGATATGCGGATTCAAGAGCAGCTCTTCGACCGGGGCTGTAATCAGCGAGAGCGGCGTCTTGAGCTCGTGGGCGATATCGGTATAGAACTGTAGCATGTTGGCGCTGCTCTTCTGCTCTTCATAGTATTTGTTGCGTTCGAGCTCTATCTGGTGGCGCTCCTGTAGTTTTCGCAGTGAACGGCGGTGCCATCTGTAGAGAAAAAGGATGGTTAGCGCAATGTAGCAAAGCCAGGCCAAGCGTGTGGCATAGACGGGCGGACGTATCGTGATTTCGAGCACCGCAGGGGCCTGAGACCAGTATCCGTCTTCGTTCGAGGCATATACGACCAGCCGGTAGCTGCCCGGGCGCAAGTTGGTATAGACGGCTTGAGGCGACAGTCCGCTGGTGTAGTTCCAGTCGGTGTCGAAATTCTCCATTCTATATTTATAGGTATTGTACTTGGGATCGACGTAGGCGAAGGCCGAAAATTCGAAGGTGAGGTTGTTGCAGTTGTAGGAGAGGTCGAGTTTGTTGAGCCGGTTGATGGCGCGCGGCAGGACGACGCGTCCGCAAACGGAATCTCCGGCCGAGACGGTCTGATTCCGAATCTTAAGCCGGGAGATGGCCGTGCGCGGGCGGATGTCGTTGTCGGTGATGCTGTCCGGATGGAAAATGTTGAACCCCTTTACGCCTCCGAAAACCATCTCGCCGTTGCGGAGTCTGTACGATGCCCAGATTTTGAAGGAGTTGCTCTGCAATTGGTCCTTTACCGTAAAATGCCGGATCGAGTGATCCCGGGGATCGAAGCGGGTGATTCCGTAGCCGCCGATCCAGAAGGCTCCGTGGTCGTCCTCCTGCAGGCTCTCCAGTTCGTTATTGAAGAACCGGGAGTTGGATGTGTCGAAACAGCTGAAACGGGGCGTTTTCCCGCCGCAACGACCTTCGGTCATAAGGAAGAGACCTTCGCCGATCGTTGCGATCCAAAGACCCCCCCCTCTTTCCGGTCACAGTGAATCGTCGAGATGAAGGCATCGGAACTACACACCTTCCGTTCACGGGCGTTCGTAGCGGCGAGTTCGATTCGCTGGCTGTTCGCCTTGCCGTCGGCATCGAATACGATTCGGTTCAGCCCCGAGCGGGTTCCGATCCAGATGGTCTTATTGTCGGTGACGGTATCGGGGTAGATGTCCGTCGTGAAATTGGAGCATAACGAATTGGGATCATCTCCGTTGTGGGTATAGTTGATCCACTGCCCGGTTTTGAAATCCCCGTGGGATGGAATGTATTCGAAACATCCCCGGTTCGAGCTGATCCACAGGTGTCTGTCGCGATCTTCAACGATTCGGAACACGGACAATTCCCCGTCGATGACCGGATGTTTGAGTTGTCGGGCCCGGACCTGACCGGTCTGTATCGCCCGGTCGATATCCCGGCTGTCGATGACCCACAATCCTTTGTCCCACGTTCCGAGCCAGATGTCGCCGTTTTCGGCCATAAAGAAGGCTGATACGGTTGCAAATTGGATGCTCGGCAATCCATTTATGCGCAGCTCCCGGAAAGTTGCGGAACTTCGATTAAACAGATTGATGCCGCCATGTGTGCTGACCCAAAGTATTCCGTCGCGGGCTTCGAGGAACGTGATGATCCGATTTTCACACAAGCCCTGCGCTTCGGTATAGCATTCGATATGTTTTTCGACGACATTGAGCCTACTCAAGCCGCCGCCGATCGTTCCGATCCAAAGCACCCCGGAACGATCCTCGAACAGTGCGCTGATCTCAAAGGAGTTGACGGCATGAGGAATGGGGAGTTTGGGGTGGTAGTGAACAATCTTAATACCATTCCGGTCGTATTTGTACAGTCCCCGGTTGAAACTTCCGACCCAGATGTTTCCGTGATTGTCCTGCGTCGTGACCCGGGATGAGAAGTCGCAGATTCTCTGTAGGTCGTCGGTTTTCGGATCATAGATCCGAACGCCCCATCCTCCGGAAAGCGCGATTTTGCCGTCTGCGAAAGACTGCATCGAGAAACAGCGGGTTTTGATTTCATCCCGGAGGATATTTTGTATCTCCTCGGTTTCGGGGTTATAGATGACGGGGCCGGCATCGGTTGACAGTAGCAGTCTGCAAGAATCCAAGGCGGTTCCGCACTGTATGTAGAATCCTCTCCATCGGTTCTTGACATGCAGATAAGTGGTTGCTCCTCGGAGTGTGAGGTATCCCAATCCGTCGTTTCGACAGACCCATACGGTACCTTTTCGATCTTCGAAAATGTTGTTGATCACCTGGTCTGCAGAGGTTGTCGGCTCTTCGGCGACCGGAAATATCGTTTCGGACACCGGATCGTAACGGTTCAGCCCTCCGGATTCGGTTCCGATATAAAGGGACGAATCCCGGGCGACGAATAGGCAGAGTATCCGGTCGCTGGTGAGGTCGGAATTGTCGGTCCGAAAGGTTTGGAGTCTGTATCCGTCGTATTTACTCAGCCCGCTGAATGTCGCGAACCAAAGATAGCCGTCACGATCTTGCGTAATCGCATTTACGTCGCTGTGCGGGAGTCCTTCGTCCATCGAGAGGGTCTGGATTCGGTCATAGGAGGCGGCAGCGGCGGGGAGCGGCGGAGATAAGAATCCGACGAAGTACAACATGACATTGAACGGAAACGACCGGAGGATGGAGGGAATAAATCGCACGTCGCATGAAATTTTTTCGAAAGTTAAGATAAATCTTCAATTCTTCAAAATTCGTATTTTCCAAGTGGAAGCAGGCAAAGCCAACGAATATTTATGAGGAAATGTATTAAAAAGCAAATAATTAAGTAAAAAGATAAAAAAAGAACCGAAGATTATTTTTTAGCCGGGACAAATCCATCGATATATTGAGTTGATTGTAGTAATGGTAAGAACAGGCCTGACGAGTTTGTTAGTCACAGCAATCAGAGCTACTTTGAATGGTTTTTCATTTGCCTTTAATCGGATATAACACTCCCGACTATTGTAACGCAAGGCAGTCCAAAAGGCAATATAGAGTAAAGATCGCAGACGTTCATCGTCATTCCGGTTGATATGTTCTCTGATATTTACGGATGTTCTTGATTGTTGATAGGTTGGACATATTCCGATGAAGCGGGATAGTTGCTTTGCATTGTCAAAGTAGGTAAACCCTTCGGTGGTAAGGATCCGTATTGTAGCCTGCGAGGGCATTTTGTAGATGGGAGGATTCATCTTCTCCCCGTACATGGCGATCATGTAGGCGTCTTTTTCGTCGGTTTTGGTAACGGGCATCATCATTCGGGAAAAATGCTTGATCTGCTTTTTGGGGGGGGCAAAACTGACGGCAATACCGTTCTGATGTAGCAGGTACAGCAGCAGCCGTAATTGCTGGTAGCTTCCATAACGCAATGATGCTCAGCGACAGCAAGCGTACCGATGAGCTCACGCATTCTCGCGGTTGTGTTAGGGAAAGTCTTAGTAGGGTTGCCGTTCGTTGATGGATAAGCCGCTACGAAACTGCTCTTGCTGATATCGATACCTCTGGAAACCATAATAAAAAACTTTAAGTGAAAATTACATCTTGTAAAACCATCGTCGCGGACATGGACTCTACTCGACTTCACGAACAGTTCAGCTTTAAGATGCAATGCATGGGGACGGAACGTCATAAACGGTTTCTAAAACCAATAAAAGCTCTGTCTTACTTCATGCTTGATACTCCAAAATCAATTCAATTGTTTAACAATGTATGACCAAAGATTGAAGAACTCAAAACAGGGAAATTGAATAATTTGAACTATATCTTCGGTCGCGTTTGATAACGACGAACTCCTCGTTGAAGATTCTTTTGACGATAAATTGGCTCCGATTATGCTCCAGTCCAGCCTTACAAAGCATCTGCTTAAAGCGGATATTCTCTTCCGTGGTGAGTTTGAAATTATACCTGTGGACTCTGGGATCTGTCGTTGTCGGGCGTCCGATCCTCTTTTTCGTGGTTGTCATCAATCTGGTAGTTTAAGTGGCGTGACTCGGGAACGCCACCCAACCTCGCAGAGCGAGCACCTTTTGTATGCCGAAAAGTTTTTCGGCATACAAAGGTACAGCTCGCTCCCATCTGGCGATGGGAAAAAGCCGCGCCGGAGAACTGCTATCGAAAGTTTGAAAACTCCTCCGCTACGGCTTCCGAGGCAAGGTCTTTCCCGGTGCAATATTACAACCGTCCGGTACGAAAAAAAAGCCCGCCGAACGGACTGGAGCGGTCGTGAGCGGACATCGGAATCGAGGTATTTCTGTCGGTTGTATCTTGCAGCATGAAAGGCAAGTTTTCTTATTCCGTTCATTATCCCGATATAAACTGTATTAAACAG
>NZ_AENZ01000061.1:0-33122 GCF_000183485.2 Alistipes sp. HGB5
TTGTTGGGTATCCTCTTTTCGTTTTCAACCGTTCCGCAGATCAGCGGCGGCGGGGAAGGGCCTGCGGATGTGCGAGCCGGTTGGCTGCTGCGACGGCAGCCTTATATGCCGAAGGTGTCTGCTGGGGCGTTACGGCGGGTATCTCCGCGGGCAGGGTCACCGTGTAGCAGGCCGGGACGCCGGGAACGCCGTCGGCCTCGTAGGCCATGTAGATCACTTCGAAGGTTTCGTTTGCCATCGAAACGTCCCAGAACGTGACGTCGTAGTAATAGAATCCGTCGGCGCTCACTTCCAAATCCATGCTGCTTTTCCAGCCGGAGTAGTAGCCGTCGTAGTCTTCGCCGTAGGCATTGGCGAGCGACGAGAAATACTGGCGCCAGTAGGATGTCTCCTTTTTGGCGAAATCGCCCTTGTAGTAGCCGTCCTCGTAGCGGAATGCGCGGGCGCCGGCGGTCGGTTCGAAACGGTACACCGTTGCGAAGCAGTTTTCGGGGGCGCCTTCGAGTTCGGAGGAGTTGACCACCACGTGCTGGATGCGCAGCGCGGCCTCGCTCTGGCCCTGATCGCCCGACGACGAGCGTGCCGGAGTCTTGAGTTTCGCCCAGTTGAGCTTGCCGAAATTGCCGTCGGCATCGACGCCGACTACGGCGAGGATGTACTCGGTGGAGTATCCCCAAGACGATTCGGTCAGCGTGTTGTTGGAGATGGGTTTTTGGGCGCTCAGATACCCGATCATGTCCTCTTCGGTGTTAGGCTCGAAATCGGGATCGTCCGGGTCGTCGTCGAAATAGCTGCCGTATACGCACGTGGCGTAATAGGCGACGGTCTTGTCGTTGGGGGTAAACGTAGCCGTGATGCGGCAGTAATAGCTGGTGCGTTCTTCGTAGTTGACTTCGAACGTCACCCACGGACCGGAGAGATATTCCGGTTCGTCGGTCGTTACCGGGCATTCGCACCACTCCGAGTCGAGCGTCTTTTCGCCGTCGCCCAGCGCTTTGATGCGGAAAGTGTAGGCTGTCGATGCTTTCAGGTCGGTGAAAGCTGCCGAGAGCGCATCGGTGTTGGTTTCGGGAACGATCACCGTGATTGCGCCGTGGGTATTCTTATGCAGCAGGGTATAGGTGTACGATACGGCTCCTTCGACCGCTTCCCATGAGATTGCAAAGGAGTCGGAGGTGATGTCCGATGCGGCGGGGGCCGGCGGCATCACGGCTTCCGGTTCCGGAACGGTCGGATCATCGTCGGAGCAGGAAATCCCCCCCCCCTGCCAAAATGAAAAGCAGCAGATACGGTAATAATTTTTTCATAACGTGTGGGATAAAAGAGTTGAAGATTTTTGATGAGTTTAAAAAATTGCGAAACGAATTTACAGGTTTTCTCCGAAAATTCCAATACCCGTTCGCCCTCCGCGGAAGGGCTCCGAAAACGGATTGTAACCGTAATATTCGGTTTGTTTTATAATTTTTTTCTTTTCCTGCGGATGGAATTTGCAGGGTTTTTTCGAACCGGGGCCTGAAAATTACGAATCGTAATTTTATTTTTTTTCGAATATTTTTTTTCGGCCCGGTGCGGATTGGAAGCGGGACGTACGCACTGCCGCTATCTGTCTGCCGGGCGGAATTATCCGGAAACTTCATCCGTCAGCCGTGCGCAGATACTCCTGTTTGCGGGCCGTTTTTTCGGACGGCTGTTAAATATTGTCTCCTCTGTTTTTCCGATCGATTGCTTTTTGCCGTGAAAATACTTATCTTTGAACGGGTTTACCGATTCTGCAAGCTGTTTCTATCCGTATATGATCATATAATATTGTCGGCAGAGACTTGGTGTTGCGCCGTCATGTATCCGACCCTACTTTTGTTTAACTTAAATAAATTGCTATGAAATTTTTTACGATGCGGAGACTGGCCGCCTGCGTGGCTGCCCTGCTCCTTGTTTCCCCCCCCCTGCTGACGGGTTGCGACGACTATGACGACTCGGAACTGTGGCAGAATGTGAACGACCTGAAGAGCCGGATCGAGGCTCTCGAAACCAAGATCGGCCAGATGAACACCGAGATTGCGGCCCTTCAGAAAATCGTGGACGATGCGGTGACCGTCGTCAAGGTCGAAAAGAGCGCCGACGGCTATGTCATCTATTTTTCGGACAACACGACGGCCGAGATCAAGAACGGCACGGCCGGAGCCGACGCACCCGTTATCGGCGTCAAGCAGGATACGGACGAGGTCTATTATTGGACGATCACGACCGACGGCAAAACCGAGTGGCTGATGGCCGGCGGCGTGAAACTGCGCGTGACGGGCGAAAGCGTCAAGCCCGTGATGTCGGTCGATGACGAGGGCTACTGGACGATCAGCTACGACGGCGGCAAGACCTCCGAGCGGATTCTCGATGCCGCGGGCGATCCCGTTTCCGCCGTGACCGAGGGCAGCAGCATCGGTTCGCTGTTCAAGAGCGTCAATTACGACGACAACAATGTCTATTTCGAACTGAGCGACGGTTCGATCGTGACGGTGCCCGTGCGCAGCAATTTCTACATGCTGATCCGCAAGGCGCCCGAAGTCGCGACTTTCGTTTTCGGCGAGACCAAGGTCTGGGACGTCGAGTCCGCCGGGGTGACGAAAACCCTTGTTTCGAAGCCCGACGAGTGGAAGGTGACCTATGCCGACGGCAAGCTGACGGTCACGGCCCCGACCGAAGCGCATAAGGAGTGCGCCGATCTGCGGGGTACGGTGGGCATCACCTACTTCAGCGCCAACGGTCAGGCCGACGCCGTGATGATGGACGTCGTGGCCGACGCCGACTACAGGGGCGAGACCGTGGGTGAAGATTTCACGGTCAATATCACGGAGATCACCGACAAGAATATCAAGGCGACGGTAACCCCGAAAGACGACGCTGCCTATTGGTATATGGGATATACCACGCAGGAGAATATCGACAACGGCGGGCTGGACAAGCTGATCAACGACCCGTTGAACGGTTATCTTTCGATGCTGGGTTATTATGCCGCTTATAATTTTCTCGACATGTATGCTTTCAAAGGCGCCAAGACGGACTTCTCCTTCCCCGGTGTGCTGAAGGGCGGTACGGAATTTTGCGCCGTGCTGTTCGGATTTACACCCGATGCCTCTGCCGCATACCCGGTTCCCGTTACTTTGAATACCGAAGTGATGACTGTTCCCTTCAAGACGCAGGAACCGGTCGTAATCAATACCGTTTACCGCATCGACGTCTCCGACGTGTCGTGGTACGGCGCCAAGTACGTCTGCGTTCCGTCGGACGATCTGGGTTACCTCCACGGTTTCGTCCGCAAGTCGGAATTCGACACTTATGACGATGACGCCGCATTCATGAAGTCGCGCATCGATATCTACAAGAGGGCCTACAGGGATGAACTGGAGAGCGGCGCGCTGACATGGGCCGATCTGACTTTCACCGAAACGCAGACCGTCGTGGCTCCGGCCTATATCGAAGAGGCAGGCGCTACGCGCATGGGACTGGTCGATGATACGGAGTACTATGTCTATGCCTTCTCCTGCACCGACGGCAATGCCACCTCGCCGTTGTCGAAGGCAGCCTTCAAGACCGGAAAATTCATCCCTTCCGAGGAGTGTACGTTCGAAATCACCACCACGGTCGAGCGTCAGGACGTGACGGTGAACGTCGTGCCGTCGAACGGGAACGTCACTTATTATTTCAGCGTCACCAGAGCCGCGCAGCAGGAGCAGTTCGACGCCGACCTGCAGTTTGCCGTGGACGACCTGATCTGGACCAAGATATGGGTCGAGTCGCAGCAGATCACGCTCTCCAGCATGCTTTCGAAGGGTGAGGACAGCAACAAGTGGACCGACCTCTGGGCCGCGACGGCTTATATCGTTTGCGCCTACGGCGTTTCGGAGGACGGGACGATCACGACGCGTCCGACCCTCGCCCGCTTCGTGACGAAGGGGACGATTGACCAGACGAGCGTGAAAAACGCCGCCGCGAGCGCCATGGGCGGCAAGGTCTTCCGCCGTTAGCCGTTCCGGACATACTGAAAACGGGAACGCCGCAGGAGATTTCCTGCGGCGTTCTTCGTTTCTGCGGATTCCGGCGCGTCAATAGCCGAAAATCTCCTCCTGCGATACGGTCTGAATGGGACCGAGGGTTTTCAGGTAGTTGAGATCGAGGTCCTGAATGTCGCCCAGAATGCCGTAGACGTATTTGCGGCCTTTGACCCACTTCTGCTGGGCGGCTTTCACGTCGTCGAGCGTCATGGACTGGACCTTCTCTAAAATCTGCTTGTCGCGGGGTGCGTCGAGGCCCAGATCGCGGGCGCGGAGATAGCTCCACAATACGCCGTCTTTGACCGTGCGCTCGGTACGCAGGCGCGAGACGAGGGCTTCCTTGGCGATGCCGAACGCCTTTTCCGATTCGGGCATGTTGTTGATGATGTCGTCGAACGCTTCGACGGCTTTTTGCATCTTGTCGTTCTGCGTGGCGATGAAGGCGTAGTAGCTGTAATCGCCGTTGGCGTTGCTCGGCGTAGCGAGGGTTGCCCATGCCGTGTACGCCAGACCGCGCGCCTCGCGCATCTCTTGGAAGACGATGGTGTTCATGCCGCCGCCGAAATATTCGTTGTAGAGCGTGATTTCGGGATCGGCTGCCACGTCGAATTTCTCGCCGCGGTTCGAGAACTGCAGGTAGTAGAGCTGTTTGGCGTCGTACTGAGCCAGTACGACCTTGTTCGCGTCGGTGGGCAGCAGGGTGCTGTATTTCTTCTCCAGCGGCTGCAGGTCGGCGGCGACCTTGTGGTGTTCAGCCAGCGCACTCTTGACTTCGGCCTCTTTCTGCGGGCCGTAGTAGAGCACTTCGTGTTGTTTGCCCATCAGACCGCCGATTTTGGCGAGCAGCTGCTCCGAGGTCAGCGCCTGCAGCGCCGGGTCGGTAAGGGTCGTGCGGCGGATGAAGTCGCCGCCGTAGAACAGATAGCGCTGGAGCGCGCCGAAACAGCGGCTCTGATTGAGCTTCGCATCCGCACGGCTCTTGAGCATGTCGCCTTTGAGGTTCTCCAGAATCGCTTCG
Organism: Alistipes sp. HGB5; assembly: GCF_000183485.2. Lineage (NCBI taxonomy): Bacteria > Pseudomonadati > Bacteroidota > Bacteroidia > Bacteroidales > Rikenellaceae > Alistipes > Alistipes sp. HGB5. Next base: position 5,065 of record NZ_AENZ01000061.1, read on the forward strand.
TCGGGCTTGGCGCCGGCGATCAGCCCTTCGACGATCTCCATGGCTTTACCCATGTTTTCGCTCAGTCCGGTGATCTGGATAGAACTCTGGTTGGCCCCGGCGTTCATGTAGAACGAGCAGGCGATGTCGTACATCTCCGATGCGATCTCTTCGGCGGTCATCTTGTCGGTCCCCAGATAGCTCAGGTAGTTGAATGCCAGATTCAAAGCCGGATCGTTCTCCGTACCGGTGTTGAAGACGTAGATCAGCGTGAAGATATCGTTGGTCTCGTTCTTCTTGTAGAGGACGTCGATGCCGGGCTGCGCCTCGAACTGCGACATGTCTTTCTTGTAATCGACAAATACGGGTTCGATCGGCTGCACCTGCGAGGTCTGTATCTCGGAGAGGAATTCGCTCTGCGAGTCGCGGTTGGTCACGATCGGGGTGATCTTCGGGGCGGCGATCTTCTGCTCGTCGGGGTCTTTGCCCTCGCGTTTGTAGATGATGGCGTAACTTTCGGGACCGAGGTATTTGTTGGCCCACTCCACGACGTCCTGCTTGGTGATCTTCGACATGCGGTCGAGCCGTGCGACTTCGTCGGCCCAGTCTGCGCCGCTGATGAACGAATAGACATAGAGTATCGCGCGGCTGTCGTTCTCCTCGAACGAGCGCATCAGCTGCATTTTGTAGTTGTTGATGGTCGCTTCGATCAGTTTTTCATCGAAGTCCCCCTCCCGCAGTTTTGCCACCTCCTCCAGAAGCAGGTCGCGGACTTCGTCGAGCGACTGCCCCGTCTTGGGGCGTCCGGCCACGAGGAACGAACTGTAATCGGGCTGCGTCGAGGCATAGCCGTAGGCCGAGAGCACCTTCTGCTGCTGGTTCAGGTCGAGATCGATCAGTCCGGCCTGTCCGTTGTAGAGGATCGAACCCACGATGTCGCTGATGTCGGTCGATTTGTCGTTCGCGCCCGGCAGACGCCAGCCCAGCATGACGTTGGCCGCTTCGAGTCCGTAAACCTCCTTCACCACGGGAGTCGTGATCGGCTTTTCGGGTTCGAACTGCAGTTCGGGCAGGTTGGGATTGGGCTGCATGTCGCCGAAGTACTTCTCGATCGTGGCGACCATTTCGTCGGGTTCGAAATCGCCCGAAACGCATACGGCCATGTTGTTGGGCACGTAGTAGGTCTTGTGGTAGTTTCGGACGTTGGTGATCGACGGATTTTTCAGATGCTCCTGTGTTCCCAGCACGGTCTGCGTGCCGTAGGGGTGGTTGGGGAACAGCGCGGCGTCCATCGCTTCCCAGACTTTGCGGCTGTCCTGCGTCAGGGACATGTTCTTCTCCTCGTAAATGGTCTCAAGCTCGGTATGGAAGCCGCGGATCACGGGATTCTTGAAACGGTCGGCTTGGATTTTGGCCCAGTTGTCGATCTGGTTCGAGGGAATGTCCTCGACGTAGACCGTCATGTCCTGCGACGTGAAGGCGTTGGTGCCGTTGGCGCCGATGGCCGACATCAGCTTGTCGTACTCGTTGGGAATGGCGATTTTCGAAGCTTCGTAGCTGATCGAGTCTATGCGGCGGTAGATGGCCGCGCGCTCGGCCTCGTCGGCGGTCTTGCGGTAAACCTCGAAGAGATTTTCGATCTCGTCGAGCATCGGTTTCTCCGCGGCGTAGTCCGAGGTGCCGAACTGCTGCGTGCCTTTGAACATCAGGTGTTCGAAGTAGTGCGCCAGACCCGTGGTCTCCGCGGGGTCGTTCTTGCCGCCGACCTTCACGGCGATATAGGTCTGGATGCGGGGCGCCTCCTTGTTTACGCTCATGTAGACTTTCAGTCCGTTGTCGAGCGTGTAGATGCGGGTGTTCAACGGATCGCCCGCCACCGTTTCGTACTTGTACTTGGAACAAGCCGCGGCCAGCATCGCTGCGATGACTACCGCAAATAGTAGAAACTTTCTCATTATCGATAGGGTTAGAAAAGAGTTGCGAACCAGTCCCGGACGGCGGGGTAGGTGTCGGCCGTCACATGGACGAACATGCCGATCGCCGCCGCGAGTTTGATGCCCGTGCCGACGACGAACGAGAGGAACGAGCCTATGCCGACCAGAAACGCCTTGCCCGCGTCGCGGCGGTCGTTGAGCAGCTCGCCGAGTACGGCGCCGAAGAAGGGGCCGAGGATGATGCCGACGGGCGGAAAGAAGAAGAATCCGGCGAAGACGCCGACCGTGGCGCCGATGGCGCCCGAACGGGAGCCTCCGAAGCGGCGGGTCATCCACGCCGGCAGGAAATAGTCGGCGACGCTGACCGCCACGGTAATGGCCAGCCATAGCCAGATGGCCGCCGGCGACATGCTCGAATAGGAGGTGAAGTAGGCGCAGAGAAGTCCTGCGTAACTGAGTACTACGCCGGGCAGGGCGGGGACGATACAGCCGACGATGCCGACGATCGAGAGCAGAAATGCTGCGACGGAGAGTGCTATGTCCATAATATTCAGCAGTGGAAAAAATATCCGTTATTTAACAAAGGTAAGCATTTATAGCAAAAAATCTCCCTGAAACGGGAGATTTTACTTTACTTATGACGGTTTACCGCCTTGCAGGACGGTGAAGCCGTTATTTCACGAGCCGGTTCGTCGCCGTGTCGGGGAATACGATCCACGGCTTGAACTGTTTGGCGTCTTCGAAATCCATCAGCGCATAGGATGCGATGATGATGACGTCGCCGACCTGTACCTTCCGGGCCGCGGCGCCGTTGAGGCAGATGCAGCCGCTTCCGCGTTCTCCCTTGATGACGTAGGTCTCGAAACGCTCTCCGTTGTCGATGTCCATAATCTGGACCTTTTCGCCCTCGATGATGTTGGCCGCCTCCAAAAGCGCCTCGTCGATGGTGATGCTGCCCACATAATGCAGATCGGCCTGCGTGACCGTTACGCGGTGGATCTTGGATTTGATGACTTCAATCTGGAATTTCATTATCGGATACGGATGTTGTCGATTAAACGAATGTCTCCCGCCTGCACGGCGATACAGCCCTGAATATGCTCGGCGTCGCTCCATGCGGCGACCTCCTGCATCGTCCGCGCATCGACGGACTGGTAGTAGATGACCTTCAGCAGCGGATTGCGCTCCACCTCGGCCGTGACCCACGCCTTCAGCGCTTCGGGCGCCAGTTCCTGCGATTTTTCGGCGGCGGCGCGCAGGGCGGCGTAGATCTGCGGGGCTGCGGCGCGGTGCTCCGCGTCGAGCAGCGCGTTGCGCGACGAGAGGGCCAGCCCGTCTTCGCCGCGGACGATCTCGCATTCGACGATCTCGACCGGAAGCGACAACTGGTCCACCATCGCCTTGACGACGGCGATCTGCTGGAAATCTTTTTCCCCGAAGTAGGCGCGCGCCGGGCGTACGATGTCGAACAGCCGGCTGACGACCTGCGCCACGCCGTTGAAGTGACCGGGGCGTGTGGCGCCCTCCATCACCTTGTCGATCTGTCCGAAGTCGAACTGACGGCCGTCCGGTTCCGGGTATATCTCCTCGACCGAAGGCATCAGCACGAAATCCGCGCCGGCCCGCTCCAGCAGACGCGCATCGGCCTCCGGGGTGCGGGGATAATGTCTCAGGTCGTTTTTGTCGTTGAATTGGGTGGGATTGACGAAGACGCTCACCACGACGGTGGCGTTCTCCCGGCGGGCGCGCTCGACCAGCGAGCGATGTCCCGCATGCAGGGCGCCCATCGTCGGGACGAACCCGATTCCGGACTGCTCCGCAGTCTCCAGCTCCGCGCGGAGCTCTTTGACGCTTGTGAATATTTTCATCTCTTCTGAAACGAACTTGCGGGGCAAAGGTATGAATTCCCGCAAACATAACGAAGAAAAAACGGAAAAAAAGCGCCGGACACTCCGGCGGCGGCCTTTCCCCGGCCGAAAACGCTTCTGCGGGGCGTTTTGCCGCTTTCGGTCGGGCTGCTGCCGCGCTGCGGACAAGCCGTTCGTGCGAAAAGATGTGGAATTCGTTGAATATATTTCGGGGAATGGCAAAAAGCGACTATATTTACAGATATTTAGACCCAAGCGGGAATGCCCGTCGCCCGCATCTGCCGATGCGGGAGTCCGGGGGCCTCTGTTTCCGCAATACACTGATAACCGCTCTCTCCGGGGCCGGAGACGATTTTTAATTGACTATGAAGAAAATCTTACTGTGTCTGCTTGCCCTTGCGGCCGGTCTGACCGCTTTCGGACAGAACGAAAGCTCGTTCGGCGTTCGTGCCGGTCTCAACGTGGCGAATCTCCATTTCAGCGCAGGGGGCCTGAGCGCGTCGATGGATTCGCGCGCCTCCTATCATGTGGGCTTTGCCTATCAGCAGCCCGTGCTGCGGGTGCTTCCCCTCTATTTCGAAACGGGACTTTACCTCTCCGGACGCGGGGCGTCGGTGACGGCGGGCGATCTGGATTTAGACGTGGAAGGAAAGGCCAAATTCAATATGTTATACCTGCAGGTTCCGGCTGTGGTGAGCTGGCACTTCAATATTAAAAGCGTCTCGATCCAGCCAGCCGCCGGCGTCTATTACGGTTTCGGCATCCACGGCAAGCTCAAGGGCGACGCCGCGAAAGTCGATCTGTTCAAGGAGATTTCAGTGCCCGTCGAGGACGGCTCCGTCGAAGGGCAAGTGTTCAAGCGTTCCGATTTCGGACTGCGCTTCGGCGTAGGGGTTACCGTCATGAAGCATTACTATGCGGGCGTCGGCTACGATCTCGGCCTGCTCAATATCTCCAAGGATTCGGGCGAGGGTAAGATAAAGAACGGCAGCTTCTTCATTTCGCTGGGTTACAACTTTTAACCCCGCTGCCTGAATGAACGGTGCGCATGTCCTTCGGGATGTGCGCATCTTTCGTATTGTTTTGTCCGTTTTTTGCTATCTTTGCCGAAGCGAAACCCCGGCTTGGACGGACGGTGTCCCGGCAGGGCCGGTTTGCGGCTCTGCATTCGGCTTGCGCTGTCCTTGCACGGCAGGCGCTTTCCGGCGGAATCCGGTTCCGGCCGTTTGCCGGGAGCGTGCCGTTTTTGGCGAGAAATTCCAAACCCGAACGATATGAAAAATTTATTGACGTTTGCATCTATGACTGTTACCGCTCTCGCACTGACCTCGTGCGGCGGGGCTTCCCGAAGCGAAACCCCGTGGATCGTCGACCGTTTCGACGACATCAAGGTCATCCGTTACGAAGTCCCCGGCTTCGAGCAGCTTCCGCTGGAGGAGAAGGAGCTGATCTATTATCTGGCCGAAGCGACCAAATGCGGCCGCGACATCCTGTTCGACCAGAATTTCAAATACAACCTCGCCGTGCGCCGCACGCTCGAAACGGTGTATGAGAATTACGAGGGCGACCGCACGACGGCCGAGTGGAAGGCGTTGGAGAAATACCTGAAAAAGGTCTGGTTCGCCAACGGCATCCATCACCATTATTCGAACGACAAGTTCGTGCCCGAATTCACCGAAGGTTACCTGCTCGACGTGATCGAGACCATTCCCGAAGAGAAGTTCGGCGAGCTGAACCCGCTGCGCGGCGAGGTCTGCAAAGCCATTTTCGACGCTTCGCTCTACAAGACGCGCCTGAACCAGACCGCCGGCGAGGACCTGATCGCCACTTCGTCGAACAACTATTACGAGGGTGTGACGCAGGCCGAAGTCGAGAAGTTCTACGCCGACATGGCGGACCCCCACGATCCCGAACCGATCTCCTACGGCCTGAATTCCAAGCTGGTCAAAGAGGACGGGGTGGTCAGGGAGCGCGTCTGGAAGATAGGCGGCATGTATTCGCCCGCCATCGAGAAGATCGTCTACTGGCTCGAAAAGGCGCAGGCCGTGGCGGCCGAGCCGCAGAAGAGCAATATCGCCGCGCTCATCAGCTATTACAAGACGGGCGATTTGCGCGAATTCGACCGCTATAACATCGGCTGGGTGAAGGATACCGTGTCGAATGTCGATTTCGTGAACGGCTTTATCGAGGATTACGGCGATCCGCTGGGACGCAAGGCGTCGTGGGAAGGCATCGTCGATTTCATGGACAAGGAGGCCTGCCACCGCACCGAGGTCATTTCGGAGAACGCGCAGTGGTTCGAGGACCATTCGCCCGTCGATCCCCGTTACCGCAAGGAGAAGGTGAAGGGCGTTTCGGCCAAGGTCATTACGGTGGCGATGCTCGGCGGCGACTGCTATCCCGCCACGCCGATCGGCATCAACCTGCCCAACGCCGACTGGATCCGCAAGGAATACGGCTCTAAGTCGGTGACCATCGACAACATCACCTATGCCTACGACATGGCCGCCCATGGCAACGGCTTCAACGAGGAGTTCGTGCTGCGTGCCGACGACCGTGCGGTGATGGACAAGTACGGCAAGCTGGCCGACGACCTGCATACCGACCTGCACGAGTGTCTGGGCCACGGTTCGGGCCAGTTGGCTCCGGGCGTCAAGGGCGGCGAGCTGAAAAGCTACAGCTCGACGCTCGAAGAGACGCGCGCCGACCTGTTCGGTCTCTACTATCTGGGCGATCCCAAAATGGTCGAGCTGGGGCTGGTGCCCTCGTTCGATGTGGCGAAGGCCGGGTATGCGAAATATATCCTGAACGGCATGATGACCCAGCTGGCGCGCATCGAGCCGGGCAAGAACGTCGAGGAGTCGCACATGCGCAACCGCAAACTGATCTGCGAGTGGTGCTACGAGCGCGGCAAGGCCGACAACGTGATCGAAATGGTCAGGGAGAACGGCAAGACCTACGTCGTGGTCAATGACTACGAGAAGCTGCGCGGGCTGTTCGGCGACATGCTCCGCGAGATACAGCGCATCAAGTCCGAAGGCGACTACGAGGCGGGCCGGGCGCTTGTCGAGCGGTATGCCGTACAGGTCGATCCCGAACTGCACAAGGAGGTGCGCGACCGCTATTATGCGCTCAGCATCGAGCCTTACGGCGGTTTCGTGAATCCCGAATTCGAACTCGTGGAGAAGGACGGCGAAATCGTGGACGTCAAGATCAGCTATCCGGCCGACTACGTGAAACAGATGCTCGGTTATTCGAAGGATTATTCGTTCCTGCCCAATATCAACTGACGGTAATCTCCTTTACGAAAAGATGCGCTCCTGCGAGGGGCGCATCTTTTGTTTTTCAGCGTGTCGTCATCATCGGTTCCGGGCCTCTTCGCCGCCGATGGCGAATGTCGAAACGATCACCATCTTCTCGTCCACGTTGTTGGGGTTCGAGACGATGATGCCGTATTCGCCTTCGGGCTGCTCCCCGAACGTCAGGCGGTAGGAGCTTTCCCCGTATTTCTCGGCCGAGAAGGGGAGGTATTCCATGGTGTTGGATTGGACGGCGAAGGACCCGACGGCCGAAATCACCGCCGAACGGTTCTTCTTCGTGCTTTTCATCCGGAAGATGCGCACGATCGACATCGGGTCGGCTTTGTTGTCCTTGGCGCGGACGATGAGGGCGAACGGCTCTCCGGTTTTGAACCGTATTCCGGCCCTGCCGCCTTCGATGACTATTTTTGTCTTGGATTTGCTGGCTGCGAATCCGGCAATGTATACGCCGCCGCCGGTTCGCATCTGAACGTTGTGTTTTTCGAGTTTTGCGGACGATCCGTCGGAATATATTCCGACGACCTCACCCTCGAAATCGGGTTCGAGGGTTTGTGCCGTTACGGCGTTACCCCCCCCCAAGTCATGGCCGCTACGGCCATCAGGAATAGGATTTTTTTCATCGTTATATAAATTTGGATTGTACCGCGCAAAATGCACGGCAGACAAAAATAATAATTTTCCGCAAACTGCACAACAGCCTTTCCCGCTTTTTGACGCCGCCGTATACGCCGCGAGACGCACCCGTGGGATGCGTCTCGCACTTTTCCGGTCTTTAGGATTTACTCCTCGACCTCTTCGAACTGGTCTTTGCCTACGCCGCAGACGGGGCAGACCCAATCGTCGGGAATATCCTCGAACGACGTTCCGGGGGCGATGCCTCCGTCGGGATCGCCGACTGCGGGATCGTAAATCCATTCGCATACGATGCAACGGTACTTTTTCATCTTCTCTGTCTTTTTAAGTGAATAAAAAATGTGTTGATTTCGGTATAATGCAGTTAATTGCGTATTCTCTCCTTTTCGGGCCGTTTTTCCGGTCCGGCATTCCGTCGCTTCCGCAAATCGGATGCCGTCTTATGTCGCCTGCGTTTCTCAGGTCGTCTGCGTCTCCTTTGCGGTCTGCGCTTCCTCCCGTTCCTCCTCCTCTTCTTCCGCAGCTTCTTCGGTCAGCCGGTTGCCGCCCGGCGGCATGAGTTCGGCGATCAGACAATCCGCGTCGGAGCACGACACGTAGAGCCGCTCCTCGTATATGTCGGTGATCTCCACGAAGTTCTTCCACTCCGAAGCGTACAGACGTACGCGTTCGAACCGGCGCAGGTCCAGAAAATGGCCGTAGTAACCGAAGAATCCGCAGCCGCCGAAGAGCGGAAAGAACCATTTCATCCGCTTGGGATCGACGCGGCGTACCGAGGCGATCTCCCCGCGCTTTATCTCGGTGATGTCCAGCAGACAGCGCACCTCGACCTTTTCGTCCGTAACCACGATGTAGCGGGGAATCGACAGCGACATCAGGGCGATGAGCGCCACGATGAACGACGTGAACCAGGCCGAGAGATAACCTCCCTCGTAGAGGTGGTACAGCAGGCCGCCCAGCAGTCCGAAGACCACCAGATAGATCAGCATCCAGTAGATCGTGCGGCGGCTGAAGCGGTATTTATATATTTTCTCCATCCGTTTCGTGCGTTTCTTCGCGGTCAGCCAGCAATGCTTCGGCGATGACCGTATCTTCGGGAGTCGTGATCTTCAGGTTCGCCCGTTCGCCTTCGCAGAGAAATACAGCTTCCCCGGACAGTTCGACTACCGAAGCGTCGTCGGTGAATTCGGGCCGGTATTCCGTTTCGTAGGCGCGGCGCAGCAGCTCGGCGCGGAATACCTGCGGCGTCTGGACGATGCGCAGGCGGCGGCGGTCGATGATCTGCGAAGCCGCGCCGTCCGTTTCGCGGAACGAATCCACAGGCTCGACGACCGGAATCGCCGTGCCGTGTTCCGCGGCGGCCGCGACCGTGCGCCGGATCAGCTCCTGCGACCCCAGCGGCCGCACGCCGTCCTGCACGGCGATCAGCTCCGGATCGCGTTTCAGGGCCGCCAATCCGTTTTTCACCGAGTGGAACCGCTCCCGTCCCCCTTCGGCGACCGTGTGCGGCGCCACTTCGAAACGCGCCGACAGATTGTGCCAGAAGCCGGTGTGTTCGGCGGGCAGTACGACGACGATTTCCGCTCCGGGAAGCGCCGCGGCGAAGTTGTTGATCGTGCGCGCCAGTATGGGCATGCCCCCCAGCAGCATGAACTGCTTGGGACGCGCCCCTCCCATGCGGCTTCCGCCGCCGCCCGCTACGATGATGACTCCAGTTTGTCGTTCCATATCAGTTTCTTTCCAAAACCGAGCGTATTGTCGGTCAGTTTCATATAATCGGGCCTTATCGCCCAGAGCGTCAGCTCGGCCAGCGCCGCGTAGGGAAACCGTTTGAGGTATGCCCGTCTGGCCGTTTCGTCGGCCCGCGCTGCCGTGCCGCACAGCTGCAATCCCTGCACCCGGCCCACGATTTTCGTTTCGAGGACCACCGATGCCGCGATACGCGGATTGCGCTCCATTTCCTGCGCATGGCGCGTTGCGAGGTCCGATGAGAATACGAGCAGGTTTCGCTCCTTGTCGTAACAGTAGAACGCATTCGAGCAGTAGGGGACCCCTTCCGCGACGGTGGCCAGCGTCAGTACATGGTGCCGCCGGAGAAAACGCACGAAACGTTCGTTTATTGCTTCGCCGCAGCCGCTCGTTTTTGCCGTCCCGGATTCCGCGCTTCCGGGCGTTTCCGCAACCGGAGAGCTCTTTTCCACAGCCGAGACGCTTCCTTCCGCAACGGCAGCGTTCTCTTCCACCGCCGGAGTGTTCCCCTTTGTAGTCGGGGTGCTCCCTTCTGCAGCCGCAGCGTGCCCCTTTGTAGCCGGGGAGTTGCTTTCCGCAGCTGAGGCGCTCCCTTTCTCTGCCGGGACTTCTTCCGTTTTCGTTTCCGGAGCCTTGTGTTCCGTCCCCGGTTTTTCCGTCTCCCGCCTCTCTACCGCTTTTGTTGCGACCGCCGGCTGCACCTTTTTTTCGTCCGTTTCCGCTGCCGTCATATGCGTTATTTCGCTGCCGTGGTTTCGCCTGCCGAGGTTTCGCCTGCCGGGGCGGAAGCCGCCGGAGCCTGCGGAATTACGAGCGAATCCAGCTGCGTGATGCGCTCTTCGTCCTTCACCTCGCCGTTCAGCTCGGCCGCGATGCGGTCGCGTACGAATTCGAACGTCGCCCGGTTCTCTTTTGCGATCGGCTCGGCGGGTTCCTGCGGAACTTTCAGCGGGTCGATCGGCGTGCCGTTTTTCCAGATGCGGTAGTCGAGATGCGGTCCCGTCGAAGCGCCCGTCGAACCGACATAGCCGATCAGCTGGCCCTGCGATACGCGCGAACCCTTCGAAATGCCTTTGGCGTAGCCGCTCAGGTGCAGGTAACCCGTCATCAGGTTGCCCGCATGCTTGATCTTGAGCGTGTTGCCGCCTCCGCCGCCCCAGCCTTTGAAGGTGACCACGCCGTCGGCGACGGCATGCACGGGCGTGCCTTTCGGTGCGGCGTAATCGACGCCCGTATGCGGGCGGTATACCTTGTAGATCGGATGTTTGCGGGCGTAGGTGAATTTCGAGCTGATGCGCGAATATTTCAGCGGCGCCTTGAGCATCTGCTTGCGCAGGCTTGCGCCGTCATACTCCCAGTAACGGATTTTGCCGCCCTGCCGGAACGGAATGGCGTAGTACTCCTTGCCGCCCTGACAGAATTTCGCGCCCCAGATGCGGCCGATGCCGACCGAGACGCTGTCGTCGATGAACCGCTCGTCGTAGATGACCGTGAAGTTGTCGCCTTTCTGGATGCCGAAGAAGTCCACCGTCCACTGGTAAATGTCCTCCATTTCGGCGGCCAGCGCATAGGGCAGCTCCTGCTCCATGATAGCGCCCCAGAGCGACGAGTTGATCGTGGCGCTCTTCTTGGTGCGGCGCACGGTAAACTGTTTTTCGCCCGTGCGGACGCTCACCGAGTCGTCGTGGAATCCGAAGACCACGTATTCGGCGACGTTGCGTTCGTAAACCAGATAATCCAAGTGCGGGGCATAGAGCGAATCCTCGTGGATGAAGGCCGTGTACTTGTGTCCCGCGCGGATGTTGCGCAGCGGGAAAATATCCTTCGAAGCCTTGTCGAGCCGGTCGATCGTCAGCGCCGAAACGCCGAATCCGTTCAGGATTTTGCCTAGCGTTTCGCCGCTTCCCACCTCGCCGGTCTCGGTGCGGTAATTGTCGGCGTTGATGCCGTATACGATATTGTGCTGCTCGGCGGCTTCCTCCCCGGCCGTCTCCTGCTGCTGCGTTCTGCTGCACGCCCCCGCCGCAACCAGCAGCAGGACGCATATGGGTAATCTGAGACTTTTCATAATCGAAACAAAGATATAAAAAAACGACTCTTCCGCCAATTTTATTATTCGTTTGTCAGTGAGGCCTGAGATTTGCTTTTTTTTGTTTTGCGTTCCGAAGATTTATTTCTACCTTTGAAAAATTGTGTAGATAAACAGACCGAAGATGTTGAAATGCCTGCTTGCACCTGCAGCTCTCTTATATAAAGCGGGGGTGACTTTCCGTCACCGCTTGTTCGACTGGGGAGTGCTCAAAAGCGAGAAGTTCGACATCCCGGTCGTCTGCATCGGCAACATCACCGTCGGCGGTACGGGCAAGACCCCGATGGCCGAAATGGTGATCGCCTACATGTCGCAGATGCACAACGTGGCCCTGCTGTCGCGCGGCTACGGTCGCCGCACCAAAGGCTACCGGGAGGTGAAGACCGATTCCCACTACCGCGACGTGGGCGACGAACCGCTTCAGATCAAACTCAAATTTCCCGGCACGGTGGTCGTCGTGTGCGAGAAACGCGCCGAGGGCATCCGCCGCATCCGGGCCGAACACCCCGAAGTAGACCTCATCATCATGGACGACGGCTTCCAGCACCGTTATGTGGAGCCGAAGATCAATATCGTGATGATCGACGCGACGCGCCCCATTCAGCATGACAGGATGCTGCCGCTCGGAACGCTGCGCGACCTGCCCGAAGAGCTGCACCGCGCCCACTATTTCGTGGTCACGAAGTGCCCAGAGAAGATGGCTCCCATCGACCGACGCATCATGCGCAAGGTGCTGATTCAGGTCGCCTACCAGCGGGTGTATTTCACCCGTTTCGAGAGCTTCATGCCCCAGCCGCTCTATCCCGATGCGGCCCCGGACGAACCGCTTCTGCACGGGCGGCAGGTCATCGCGCTTTCGGGCATCGGCAATCCCAAGCCGTTCCTTGCGACGCTGCGCGAACGCTACGAGGTCGTGCAGGAGATGACGTTGGAGGACCACCATGTTTACAAGGTCCGCGACCTGAACCGGCTTCGGGACCTGCTGGGCCGCTGTCCCGGTGCGGTCATCGTGACGACCGAAAAGGACGCCGTGAAACTGACCAACCGCGCCAAGATCCCCGAAGAGATCCGGCGCAGCATATACTATTTACCGATAAATATTTCATTCATAGAGGATTCGGCTACGGATTTTCTGCAAAAACTAGAAGAAGATGTTAGAGGAAATTAAAAAAACGGCGGCTTTCATCGACGCCGCCACCGACTCTTTCGCTCCCGAAGTGGGCGTCATCCTCGGCACCGGTTTGGGCGGCTTCGCCGATAAGATTGAGACACGCTTCGCCATCGAATACAAGGATATTCCGGGATTCCCCGTCTCCACGGTCGAAGGACACAAAGGCCGTATGATTTTCGGCATGGTCGAGGGCCGCAGGGTCGTGGCCATGCAGGGCCGTTTCCACTATTACGAAGGCTACGGCATGCAGCAGGTGACGTTCCCGGTGCGCGTCATGCGGCAGCTCGGCATCAAATACCTTTTCGTATCGAACGCTTCGGGCGGCATCAACACCTCGTTCCGCGTCGGCGACCTGATGGTCATCACCGACCATATCAACCTGATGCCCAATCCGCTGATCGGCCCCAACATCGCCGAACTCGGTCCCCGCTTTCCGGATATGCACAACTGCTACGACAAGGAGCTGATCGCCAAGGCGACCGCCATCGCCGAGGAGGAGAATATCAAGCTCCAGTACGGCGTGTATGTGGGCGGCACGGGGCCGACGTTCGAGACGCAGGCCGAATACCGCTATTTCAAGAATATCGGCGGCGATGCGGCCGGCATGTCCACCGTGCCGGAGGTGATCGTGGCGCGCCATATGTTGATCCCGGTCTTCGGCGTTTCGGTCATCACCAACTGCGGACTCTCGGACGAAGTGGGCGACCACGAAGACGTGCAGCGTCAGGGCAAAAAGGCCGGAATCAAGATGGAGGTGCTCTTCAAGCGTATGATAAAAGCGCTTTAGAAGGAATGTCGTTTCGGGCCGTGCCGGTTGTGTTGCGGCGTTGGACGGACTGGCCTTCCGGATTTTTGTCACGGACGTTCGCTGCGGAGTCGTCGGGGAGGGACTTGGATCTTCACCGCTGTATCCCGGCTTTGGCGCCGGGCCGCTCCGCAGAAGTGCCGGATGTGGATTTCTCCCGGTCCGTCGTGTGTTTATTGATAATTTTAATGTTATAGATTATGGTAAATAAGGTAATTTTGATCGGCAACGTCGGTATCGACCCCGAAATCCGGACCACCGAAGGCGGCGTGAAGGTCGCACGTATCCGTCTGGCTACGACCGAACGGTTGTTCGACCGGCAGGCCAACGAGGCCAAGGAGCATACCGAATGGCATACGATCACGCTTTGGCGCGGTCTGGCCGACGTGGTGGACAAGTATGTCCGCAAAGGCACGCAGATTTACGTCGAGGGGCGTCTGCGTACCCGTGAATGGATGGACAAGGACAATAACAAACGCTATACGACCGAGATTCTGGCCGATGTGATGAATCTGCTGGGCCGCCGCAGCGACAACCCGTCGTCCGACGGACAGCAGGGCTATGGATCGCAGCAGGGTTACGGTTCGCAGCAGTCCTCTGCCGGACAGTCTGCAGGCGGCTATCAGCAGCCTGCGGCTCCGAAGCCCGCCCCCGCGCCGTCGATTCCCGCCGACGATCCGGACGACCTGCCGTTCTGATCCGGACGACCTGTCGTTTAATATGAAAATAAAACCTCCCGGCTCCGCAGAGACCGGGAGGTTCGTTTTATCTGCATCGTCTTGACTGCCGGACCCGTTTGGGACGGAGGCCGACTTTTGTGTGGAATCTGTTTGTGTGGAATCCGACCTCGGTGAAGAACCGGATTTACGGACCGGATACACCGATAATTCGGGAGATGGGGGCTTTTCTTGCTGTTGCCGTTCAGCCGCACCTCCGTTCCGTTTTGTTTTTATGTTTCGGAGTCTTGTTGAGAGTTTCTGGCGGCGCCCTTTTCGAGCCGCATCAGTATCGGATACGCTCTGTCGTCGGTCCGCAGGGGTGTAGCCGCGAACCCTTCATTACGGGGGGCGTCAGTCGTTCTTGCGGATGTTGAGCCGTTCCCAAAGCCATTCCGGAATCATCTTCCAGAAGAATACCATGACCGCATAGCGGCGGTCGATCACCACGCGGCGGCGCTGCCGCTTCAGGACCTTCATAATCCGTGCGGCGACCTTCCCGACCTGCATCAGCATCGGATAATGCCCGTCGCCGGCCAGCAAGGGCGTGGCGACGAATCCGGGGCGGATGTCCGTAAAGCGGATATTCAGCTTCTCCATATGCGCCAACTGCGCCAGTGCGTCGATGTAGGTGTTCTGCATGCGTTTGGTCGCCGAGTAGGCCGGTGCGCTGCCGAGTCCTTTGGTGCCTGCGATCGAACTGATGACGGCCAAATGCCCGCCTCCGTGAGCGCGGAAATAGCCGAAAGCCGCCGTCACCATGCGCACGAATCCTTCGCCGTTGGTGCGCAGGGTGTCGATCTCGATGTCGGGATGCAGCTCGGTGTTGCGTTTCCCGATGCCCGAACAGTGCAGGTAAATGTCCATTCCGCCCAGCTTGTCGATCAGGCGTGACAGATGTTCGGGCGCATCGTCGCGCGTGATATCCAGCGATTCGGTCACGATCAGGTCCGGAGCTTGGGTGCGGAGCTTTTCGAGCGCCTCCTCGCGCCGGCCTGCGGCCCCGATCTGCCAACCCGCCTGAATACAGAGTTTTGCGACTTCGAGTCCGATGCCCGATGTCGCTCCGACGATGACGATGCGTTTCATACCGATGCGGTTTTAGTGGTTTATACCTTAAAAGTAATGATTCTTTCCGGGAAATGCAAATCCGCCTTTTGCCGGGGACGCTTTGTGCGTCTGTGAAATAAGGAGCCGCACGCGGCTCCTTATCCGGATTGTTTTTTGGTCTGCACAAGCTGCCGTCGGTCGGAAAGAGCCGGAGACGAAATCATATCGCAAGCCCCTTCACGGTGCATCGCCGTTCCGGTCAGCAATCTTCCATTGCGTGCTGGACGCATTCGATGCCTACTTTGCGCAGCAGATTCAGCCCCTCTTCCGAGCGGTATTCCTCGCAGTACACCACCCGTTTGATACCAGCCTGAATGATCAGCTTCGAACATTCGATGCAGGGGGCGGCGGTGATGTAGAGCGTCGAGCCGTCGCAGTTGTTGGCGCTTTTGGCGACCTTGGTGATGGCGTTGGCTTCGGCGTGGAGGACATAGGGCTTGGTGTGGCCGTTTTCATCCTCGCAGATGTTCTCGAACCCCGAAGGCGTGCCGTTGTAACCGTCGGATATGATCATCTTGTCCTTGACGATCAGCGCTCCGACCTTGCGGCGCACGCAGTACGAATTCTCCGCCCAGATGCGCGCCATGCGCAGGTAGCGGATATCCAGCTGACGTTGTTTTTCTTCGTTGTAGCCCATTTCCGGTTTACATTCCTTTGCCGTGGCACTGTTTGTATTTCTTGCCGCTTCCGCAGGGGCAGGGATCGTTGCGGCCCACTTTCTTCTCGACGTGCATCGGCATCGGTTTCTGTTTGTCCTGCTGCCCGGCCTGTGCCGCCGCCTGCATGCGCGAAGCCTGCAGTTTGTTCACGTCCACCTTGGCGCGCTCCTGACGCTGGCGCTGTACGGCTTCGGCGTTCTGGTCCCGCACCGGAATGTAGGCCTTGTTGAGGATCGACAGCACGTCGCGGTTGACCTTGACGATCATCTTCGAGAAGAGTCCGAACGATTCGAACTTGTAGATCAGCAGCGGGTCTTTCTGCTCGTAGGTGGCGTTCTGCACGCTCTGGCGCAGGTCGTCCATTTCGCGCAGGTGCTCGCGCCATGCGTCGTCGATGGTGGTGAACATCACCACTTTCGAGAATATCTTGTAGATCTCCGCGCCGTCCGTGTTCTTGCATTTCAGCAGGTTCACCGGGACGTTGTAGCCCAGATGGCCGTCCGTAATCGGGAAGTAGATGTTCGAATCCAGCTGATCCTTCTTGTCCTCGTAGATGCGCTCCATGACGGGGCGTACCGTGTCGGCCACGGCCTTGGCACGGCGTGCATAGGTCTCCTTGAGGTCTTTGACGATCAGTTCCACCAGTTCGGCGGGCTTCGCCGAGCCGTAGGTCTCTTCGCCGAACGACGGTTCTACGGCCACTTCGCGGATCAGCTCGAAGCGGAAATCCTCGAACTCGATGCCGCGGTTGGTCTCCACGAAATTGTCGGCGTAGTCGTACATGATGTTGTTGAGGTCGATCTCGATGCGCTCGCCGTAGAGTGCGTGACGGCGGCGGGTGTAGATCACCTCGCGCTGCGAGTTCATCACATCGTCGTATTCCAGCAGACGCTTACGGATGCCGAAGTTGTTCTCCTCGACCTTCTTCTGCGCACGCTCGATGGCGCGCGTCATCATGCCGGCCTGAATCACCTCGCCCTCCTTGAGTCCCATGCGGTCCATCATCGAGGCGATGCGGCCCGAACCGAACAGACGCATCAGGTCGTCTTCGAGCGATACGAAGAACTGCGACGATCCGGGGTCGCCCTGACGTCCGGCGCGTCCGCGCAGCTGGCGGTCCACACGACGGCTTTCGTGGCGTTCGGTGCCGATGATCGCCAGACCTCCGGCCTGCTTGACTTCGGGCGTGAGCTTGATGTCGGTACCGCGGCCGGCCATGTTGGTCGCAATGGTCACCTGTCCCGAACGTCCGGCCTCGGCCACGACTTGGGCCTCCAGCTGGTGCTGCTTGGCATTCAGGACGTTATGCTTGATGTTGCGGAGCTTGAGCATGCGGCTCAGCAACTCCGAGATCTCGACCGACGTGGTACCCACCAGCACCGGACGGCCCGCTTCGACCAGCTTTACGATCTCTTCGATCACAGCGTTGTATTTCTCGCGCTTGGTCTTGTAGATCAGGTCCTGACGGTCGTCGCGGACCACGGGACGGTTGGTCGGAATCACCACGACGTCGAGTTTGTAGATGCTCCAGAACTCCGAAGCCTCGGTTTCGGCCGTACCGGTCATACCGGCCAGCTTGTGGTACATGCGGAAGTAGTTCTGAAGGGTGATCGTCGCGAATGTCTGCGTCGCGGCTTCGACCTTGACGTGCTCCTTGGCTTCGATCGCCTGATGCAGTCCGTCCGAATAGCGGCGTCCGTCGAGAATACGGCCCGTCTGCTCGTCGACGATTTTCACCTTGTTGTCCATCACCACGTATTCGACGTCCTTCTCGAACATGGCGTATGCCTTGAGCAGCTGATGCACCGTGTGCACGCGCTCCGACTTGATCGAGTAGTCGTTGATCACCTCGTCGCGTTTGCGGGCGCGTTCCTCGGCCGAGAGATCGCTCTTTTCCAGCTCGGCCACTTCCGCACCGATGTCGGGCATCACGAAAAATCCGTCCTCGTTGAAGTATTTCGACAGCACTTCATGGCCTTTGTCCGTCAGTTCCACCGAGTTGAGTTTCTCGTCGATGACGAAGAACAGGTCGTCGGTGATTTCGGGCATGCGGCGGTTGTTGTCCTGCATGTAAGTGT
The DNA here is from genome assembly GCF_000183485.2 of Alistipes sp. HGB5. Lineage (NCBI taxonomy): Bacteria > Pseudomonadati > Bacteroidota > Bacteroidia > Bacteroidales > Rikenellaceae > Alistipes > Alistipes sp. HGB5. Next base: position 23,176 of record NZ_AENZ01000061.1, read on the forward strand.
TTTCGGTCTTCTGCATCAGCGCCTTGACGCCTGTTTCCGAGAGGTATTTGATCAGCGGCTTGTATTTGGGCAGACCTTTGTGCGCACGGTAGAGTTTCACGCCGCCCTCGTCGTTCTTGCCCTCGGCGATGAGCTGGCGGGCTTCCGCCAGCAGCCCCGTCACGAGGTTCTTCTGCAGGTTGTAGAGGTGGTCGATGGCCGGGCGGTACTGCTCGAACATCTGGTCGTCGCCTTTGGGTACGGGACCCGAAATGATAAGCGGCGTACGTGCGTCGTCGATCAATACGGAGTCCACCTCGTCGACGATGGCGAAGTGGTGCTTGCGCTGTACGAGGTCGGCGGGCGACGAAGCCATGTTGTCGCGCAGGTAGTCGAAGCCGTATTCGTTGTTCGTGCCGAAGGTGATGTCGGCCATGTATGCCTTGCGCCGGGCGTCGGAGTTGGGCTGCGTGTCGTCGATGCAGGCCACCGACAGCCCGTGGAACTGGTACATCGGCCCCATCCACTCCGAGTCGCGCTTGGCCAGATAGTTATTGACCGTCACGAGGTGCACGCCCTTTTTTGCGAGGGCGTTGAGGAATACGGGGAGCGTCGCCACGAGGGTCTTTCCTTCGCCCGTCGCCATCTCGGCGATCTTGCCTTTGTGGAGCACCACGCCGCCGAACAGCTGTACGTCGTAGTGGATCATGTCCCACTTCACGTCATTGCCGCCGGCCATCCAGTGATTGGCGTATACGGCCTTGTCGCCCTCGATGGTTACGAAATCCTTGGCGGCGGCCAGATCGCGGTCGAAATCGTTGGCCGTGACCACTACCGTCTCGTTCTGGGCGAAGCGGCGCGCCGTGTCCTTCATGATGGCGAACGCTTCGGGCAGTATTTCGTCGAGTTTCTCCTCGATCTTTTCGTCGATGCGTTTGGTCGTCTCGTCGATCTCCTTCGAGACCTTCTCCTTCTCTTCGAGCGACGTCTCGGCCAATTCCAACTTGGCCTTCAGCTCCACGATGCGGGCTTCGTCGGCTGCGATGAAATCGGCGATCTGCTTCTTCAGCGCTTCGCTCCGGGCGCGCAGTTCGTCGTTGGAAAGGGCTTCTATGGCAGGGTAGACTGCTTTGATCTTTTCGAGATAAGGCTCGATCTGCTTGCGGTCCTTGTCGGCTTTGGAGCCGAAGATGAGTTTGATTAAACTGGCAGCTATATCCATATTCGTTTTCTGATATTTCGGGGTTGTGGTTGTAAATCCTACAAAGATACTTATTTTTCCCGAATGCACAAAAAAATAGGTCCCTATAAAGGGACCCGAAGCGGCTTTTCCGCGATTCGGAGCCGCATTTCGGCCGACGGGTCACCGTCTTTTGTGAAGCCGGTAGTAGAGGACGAAAAGCGCGGGCGCGCGGTTTATCAGGAAATGGCGGAAGTTGTATCTGCGGAATGCGAGCGGCAGGACTCCCTGCTGCCGGGCGTCGCGCAGCATTTCGCGGGCGTTTCCCTGCCTGCCGAGTATCGTCTGTTTGCAGGCGAAAAACATCGTTTTGCCCACGTGCAGCCGCATCAGGCGTGCGCCTTCCGGATCGCTTTCTTCGATAAGGGCCGCGAAGCCGGTCAGGCTTTTCATCGCCCGGACAAAGTCCGAGCGGTGCTGCGGATCGTAGCTTCCCATGAACGATCCGTTGTGCTGCAGGTAGTTGTACGCCCGGATCGGGACATATCGGATCCGTTTTGCGAAGTAAATGGCGCGCGGAGTGAACTCTTCGTCCTCGTGCCGCATCGGGAGCATGGCGAGTCCATGCCGTTCGAGCATCGCCCGGTCGTAGAGGTAGGCGCAGGCCATGGGCAGGAAACAGTCCCGACGCAGGAAATCGCGTCCGCTCTGCACCTCCCCGCCGCCGCGTGCGAAAAGCCCGTCGCTCCAGAGCGGAAGGTCGCCGCCGTGTTCGTCGACGCCCGCCATGTCGAAACAGAGCATGTCGAGGCGCTCCCGGTCCATGATCTGCGTCAGCCCTCCGAGTACGCCGGGCGAAAGGTAGTCGTCCGCATCCACGTACATGACATATCTGCCCGCGGCGCGCTCCGTGCCGTAATTCCGTGCCAAGCTTACGCCTTCGTTGGGCTTGGCGTGCACTTGGACGTTCGCATGCCCGCAGGCCGCCCGCTGCGCTGCGGCCAACGAACCGTCGGTCGATCCGTCGTCCACCACGATCACCTCGTACTCTTCGGGCGGCAGGTCCTGATCGAGGGCCGAAGCGATACACTTGCCGATCAGCCCTTCGAGGTTATACAGCGGAATTATGATGCTGATTTTTTTCATGACGCGAGAAGTCGGACGAGGAACAGACGTTTGTGAATCCAGACCCTCCACGACGGATAGAAGAGTCCGCAGGCCATTTTGTACCGGCGCATAAGCTGCCGTTTGAGCAGCTTGGGATCGTGTGAATGCCGGATGCCGGCCTTGTAGAGACGTGTGAGAATGCGGCGGTACGAGGCGAGTTCCCTTTTCTTCACGTCTCCGGTCCGCAGGGAGAAACGGGTGAAGATGCGGGCTTCGTCGTCCGAGAGCCGGACGCCCAGTTTGCGCGCGAGTTGTTCCTGCTGGGTAAGCTGGGCGCTGAGGGTCTGGCGGTCCAGCTGGCGTGTCGAGATTTGGTCTTCCCATCGACGGTAGAAAGTCAGGTACTCCGGAATGTTGGCCATGCGGAGGTGTTCCGAAAGATCGACCCATAACTGATAGTCTTCGGCCATACACTCCCGGAAGCGTATGCCGGTCCGTTTGAAAGGTTCGCTGCGCAGCATGACGGACGACATGCCGAACGGGCACCCGAAAAACAGTTGGTACTGGATTTCCTCGTGGGTGAGCGGGACTTGGATTTTCAGTTCGCCATTACCCCCCCCCTTGTGCCGAACATCGTGTAGTAACTGCCGCAGATGTCGGTTTGCGGGTGTTGTTCGAAGAAGGCGAGCTGTTTGGCGAAGCGTTCCGGAGAGCAGAGGTCGTCCGCATCCATGAAGGTGATGAATTTTCCGCGGGCGGCGTCCAGCGCCCGATTGCGGGTGCGTGCGGCTCCCGAATTGAGTTCGTTGTGCATCAGTACGATGCGGTCGTCCTTTGCGGCGTAGGCGCGTGCGATCTCGGCCGAAGCGTCGGTCGAAGCGTCGTCGATGACGATCAGTTCGAAGTCGCCGACCGTTTGCCGGAGGACGTTCTCGATGCTTTCGCCGACGAATCGCTCCGCATTGTAGAGCGGCATGATGACGCTGATCAGTGGTGTCTGTTTTTGCATGGCGGTAGAGTTAGTTGTTTCCGATTTTCAGATTGTTCAGGATGCGCCGTCCGACGGGGCACTCCGCGCACCGTTTGGCGGCGCAGTATTCCGTCGCCAGCTGCAACAGGGCCTGCGACTCGAAGGCGCTGCGGGGCGTCAGTCCCGCGTCGTGCCAGCCGCGCATGTAACGGTTGTCCTCCGCGGGCAGGCGTTCGAGCAGCGTCAGGGCGCTGTCGCGCAGGGCTTCGCGTCCGGTGTAGCTGCCGTAGGCGAATTGCAGCACCGAGACGAGGTTGATGCCGATGATGTTGGCCTTGAAAGCCCCCAGACGCTTGGGCCGGTCGTCGCCTGCGATTCCCGGAATATGGTGCGTCCGCCAGTAATCCGAGGCCTCGACGCAGAAGAGCCGCCGGATCTCCTCTTCCGTGCGGCAGGCCATGGCGCGCTCCATGACGAACTCGTCCTGAGCGAAGAATTCCGCAGCTTGCGCCAGCCGCAGTACGGGGTGGTTGGCCGGGCGTATGTCGCCCAGCTGCCAAGCTCCGGCCTGCATCGGTTCGATGTCGTATTTGGCCGCCAGATATTCGAAATTGCGGGCGAGGTTGAGCGTGTAGGTGTCGTGCGGATAGAGCGCCAGCAGTCCCGACGCTCCGAAGAGCAGCGATTCGACGGCATGCGGCGCCAGCCGTTCGCGCAGAACGGTTTTGTAGGATACGCGCCGCGCCAGCGTGAGGTAGGCTTCCTGATTCTGACGGTCGCCCAGCGTGCGGAAGTAGAGCAGGTAGAAGGTCTGGTTCCAGTTCTCCGCCGCTTCGTGCCGCAGCGCCTCCACCATGCGCATTTTGCGTTCGAGCCGGTCGAAGAGCAGCGACGTGCATATCTCGCTGCGCTGCAAGGCTGACTGTCCCGCGAGGAATCCGCCGCAGGCGTAAGCCCCGGCTCCGGCCCGAAGCCGGTTCATCGCGCGCTGTTCCCGCTCCGCCGTCATGCTAAAACAGATTGAGCTCCAGCAGTGCCTCTTCCGACATCATGCTTTTGTCCCATACGGGATCGAACGTGAGAATCACGTTCACCGATTTCACGCCTTTGACCTTGGCTACCTGCTGGTTTACGTCTTCGACGAGCATGTCGGCCATCGGGCAGTTGGGCGCGGTGAGCGTCATGCGGATGTTGGCGACGCCGTCGGGCGTGTAGTCGATCTCGTAGATCAGTCCCAGATCGTAGATGTTCACCGGGATTTCGGGATCGTATATGTTCTTGAGCGTAAGGACGATCTCCTTCTCGACCTTCAGTATCTCTTTGGGTGTCATCGTGACATTGAAATTAAGCGTTGAAAACTAAAAACCGCCGGAAACTCTCCCTTCCGGCTTTCCGGTTCCGGCCGATTCGCAGGGCCGGACGCCTCTTCTGCCGAAAGAAACGTTGGTTTCCGATTTTTTATTTTTCGTTCGCACCGTCCTTGCTCGCGAAGGCCAGCGCATAGAGCCGCATCTGCTTGACCATCGACAACAAGCCGTTCGACCGCGTGGGCGAGAGGTTTGCGCTCAGGCCGATGGCGTCGATGAAATAGAGCTCCGTGTCGAGAATCTCCTGCGGCGTGCGTCCGTTCAGCACGCGGATCAGCAGGGCGATGATGCCCTTGGTGATTATGGCGTCGCTGTCTGCGGCGTAATAGACCCGGCCCTGCTCCATGCGGGCGTCCACCCATACGCGCGACTGACACCCCTCGATCAGGTACTGTTCGGTGCGGTGCTCGGCGGGGATGGCCGGCAGCGAATCGCTCAGGCCGATGAGGTAGTCGTATTTGTCGAGCCAGTCGTCGAATACCGAGAACTCCTCGATGATCTCCTCCTGTATCTTATCCATGTCCGTATATTTTTTAATCCTTAAAAATCGATGATTTCCGGGAGCACTTCGCCCTCCGACGCCGCAGGTTCGGTGATCTCCAGCACCCGCGCCACGGTCGGCGCCACGGCCGTCATGTCCACGCGGCGCTTCACGCGCAGGGGACCGGCTCCGAAGCCGTAAAATACCAGCGGCACCTGCGTGTCGTAGCCGTACATCGAACCCGACGACGATGCGCAGCGGTCGTTCTCCTCGATCCAGCCGGGCATCAGGTTCATGATCACGTCGCCCGAACGCCGGGGATAGAAGCTGTTCTGCATCTTGCGGGCGTAGCCGCTGCCGAAGTAGCTCGTGCGCATGGCCGTGGCCGAGAGGGCGTGCGAGACGCCGCGGAACTGCATGGCGAAGATCGCCACCTCGTTCTGCACGTCGGCCAGATTGAGTCCCCGCTCGTAGATGAGGTTGTGGTTCAGGTAGAGGCATTTGTCTTCGTACTCCAGCACCCAGTTGCCCATGCCGTAGCGGACGTTCAGGAACCCGTTTACGATCACCTCGAACTGCCGGGCGTTGAACCGGTCGGCCTCTTCGCGGCCCGCGTCGTACGAGGGGCTGGTTCCGTGGTCCGACGTGAATACGACGAGCACTTCGCCGTTCTTGACCTGCGCGAATACGAACGTCAAAAAGTCGGCCAGATCGCGGTCGAGCCGGTAATACATGTCCTCCGCCTCGACCGATTCGGGACCGTAGGCTTCGCTGATGCGGCGCGACGAATCGAGACAGATGTTCAGCAGGTCGGGCGTGCCGTCGGTGCCGAGCTTGAACTGGGCGATGGCCTGCTTGGCGAAGCCGAATACGGCGGTGTTGCCCGCCGGGGTGTAGAGCATCCGGTCGAAATCGGTGGTGAGCTTCAGGCGGCCGCTGCCCGTCTCGTCCTTCTCCTTTTTGTTCTTGCCCGTGAGGATTACGTCCCAGTTGCGGGAGTTGACGTAGCGGCCCTTTTCGTAGAGCGTCCGCCATTCGGGGGCGATGTACGAGAGGTTGTAGCGTTCGCGGTTGCTGCGCGCCACCCATTCGGGAACGTCGGCGGCGTAGTAGGGCGAGGTGGTCCAGCCGCAGCGCGCCGAGTCGAGCCAGAAGACCTCGCCGCCGCGTCCGCCCAAGACGATCGCCGACGTGGCTTCGGCCGCCACGGTGACGGCCTTGCTGCCGGGTTCGTGCTGCAGGAGCGCTTCGGAGAGCGTCGGGGCGATCAGGTTGTAGGGGCCTGCGCCGTTGCGTCCGGCGATCAGCTCCACGGCCTCGTTGGCGACGTAGTCGCGCCACCGCGAGCCGATGACCCCGTGCGTCGAGGGCATCGCGCCCGTCGATAACGTGGCCAGCGACACGGGCGTGGTGGTCTGCTGGTAGTCGTAACGGCTGTCGGCGAAGACCGTGCCGCCGTCGATCAGGCGCCGGAGTCCTCCTTCGCCGTAATTGTCGGCGTAACGCGAGAGATCCTCGGCGCGCATCGAGCCGACGACGATATTGACGACCAGCCGGGGCCGTGCGGCCGAGACTTCGAGGGCCGCGAAGGCGGCTATGGCGAGTAAAATGATTTTGTGCTTCATGGTGTGCGAATGATAGACCGCAAATTTACGAATTTATTTCGATACATCGGCGGAAATATTCCGCTTCGGTCCGAAAATCGATCTGCGGCAGCGCCGCGATCTCTTCGAGCCTGCGGCGGCAGAACTCGCGGTAGGTTGCGCTCTGCGGGTTGCGGGGCCGGTGCGCCGCGGCCACGACGATATGGCGGACGTCGGGCAGCAGACGCCGGGCCTGCTCCGAGAGAACCGTCGCCGAGAACTTCTCCCAGACGTATTCCACGGCCTGCGGAGACGGATGCACCAGATCGTCGGCGTAGAACCGGTAGTCGCGCAGGTCGTCGTTGAGGATTTCGTATGCGGGGAAATAGTGAACGTCGGGAAAACGCTCCGCCAGCTCTTCGGCGGCCAGACGGAGCGCGGCTTTGCTCACGGCGTTGCCCGCCAGTGAGTCGCCGAGATGCCGCACGGGGCTGACCGTAAGGATCACCTCCCTGCCGCCGAGCGGACCTGCCATGAGGTCTGCGAAAGCGGTGACGATCTCGTCCACGCCCAGCCTGCGCCGCGTGAACTCCGCGGCGGGCCGGCGGTGGCAGTTGGCGACCACCGCGCCGTCGTGTTCGTAGACCCACGCCGTGCCGAAGGTCAGCACGATCCGGTCGGCCGCGCGCAGCGCTTCGGCTCCGCTCTTCCGGGCGGCGTTCATCGCCGCGAGGGCTTGGTCCGCTTCCGGGGCGGAAAAAGAGCCGTGGAACCCGTAATGGAACCACAATTCACCGTCGAATCCCAGTTCCGAATGTCGTACGGGACTCTCCCCTGCGTAGCTGCGCAGCGCGGCGGCGATGGAGAGCGGGTTGAACAGAATGCCCGAAGGATTGGCCGTGACGCGGAATTTTGCCTGTGCCAGCCGCCCGGCGATGTGTTCCGCGAAACAGGAGCCGAGGGCCAGTATGCGGTTCTCGTAGCCGATCTTCGTTCCAAGGGGCGCAATTTCGATTTCGGTGCGGAATTTCATACTGCAAAAGTACAAATTTTATATCTTTGCCGTATGATCTTACGGGCAAACTGCAAAATAAATCTGGGGCTGGATATCCTGCGCCGCCGTGCGGACGGTTATCACGACCTCGAAACGGTGATGTTGCCCGTGCGCGGACTTTACGACGAAGTCGAGGTCGTGCGCATGGCCGGGGCGGGCGTGGATTTCCGTGCCGAAGGGCTGGCGGTGGACTGCGAACCCGAACAGAATATCTGTATCAAGGCTTTCCGGCTGATGCACGACCGTTACGGCGTGGACGGCGTCTCGATCCGGCTCGACAAGCGGGTGCCGTTCGGCGCCGGGCTGGGCGGCGGTTCGTCCGACGGCACGGCGGTCCTGCTGGCTCTCGACCGGCTTTTCGACCTGCACCTGTCCGAAGCGGAGCTGATCGCCCGCGCCGCCGAGCTGGGCAGTGATACGCCGTTCTTCGTGCGCAACACCCCGCAGTTCTGCACCGGACGGGGCGAGATCATGTCGCCCTTTCCGCTCAGCCTTGGGGGGCTGACCCTCGTGATCGTAAAGCCGGACGAGGGGGTCTCTACGCGCGAAGCCTATGCCGGCGTGCGGCCCCGGGTGCCCTCAGTGCCGCTTGCCGAGCGCCTGCGGCGTCCCGTCGCGGAGTGGCAGGAGGTCGTGACCAACGATTTCGAACCGCATATCTTCGCCGCGCATCCCGCCATCCGCGCATCCAAGCGGAACTTACTCGATGCTGGTGCCCTTTACGCTTCGATGTCGGGCAGCGGCTCTGCGGTTTTCGGACTGTTCGACCGTCCCGAAAAAGCAGAGAGCCTGCGGTCGCAGACTCCCTTCATCTTTTCGTTGTAGGCGTTGCCCGGTCTTGGGCGGATGTGATTCCGGCGCTTGCCGGTGCGTTGCCCGGCTGGCCGTGCGCGCAGGCGGCGTCCGGTTTTCACCCTGCTTTTGCCGGAACGTTTGCCGCGTTTGCGGATCGTTGTATCCGTCGATCCGTACCTGCTGCATTCGCTGTCCGCGCATCGCATCTGTTCTGTCTGCGTGGCCTTTGCCCCTATCGCATCCGCTGTCCAGCGCGCCTGTCCGGATTGCATCTATGGTTGCGCGCATGGCACTTGTCCGCATCGCATCTGTGCTGCCCGCATTCGTTTCTGATCCGCAGGCGTTTCCCGATCGGCTATTTTTCAGCCGCGCCGCCGCAGGGTACGGCCATCTTCTCGATGCGGTGCTGGTGGCGTCCGCCTTCGAACTGCGCCGCGAAGTAGGCGTCGAGCATCGCCACGGCCTCGTCGTTGGTGATGAAGCGGGCCGGGAAGACGATAATGTTGGCGTTGTTGTGACGGCGGATGAGCGATGCGATCTCCGGTTCCCACGCCAGTCCGGCGCGGATGCCCTGATGTTTGTTGAGGGTCATGGTCATCCCTTCGCCCGAACCGCAGAGGGCGATGCCGCATTCGAATTCGCCTTTCTCGACCGCTTCGGCCAGCGGGTGTGCGTAGTCGGCATAATCGACGCTTTCGGGGGAGCCGGGGCCGAAGTCGTGGACGTCGTAACCCATGGCCGAGAGGTAGCCCACCAGAAATTCTTTCATTTCGTAGCCGGCGTGATCGCTGGCGATACCTATTTTAGTCATCGTATTTTTGTTTTTGTGTTGTTTTTAGGTTCTGTCATACAAAGATAGGCAAAAATAACGGTCGCCGCTCTTCCGGGTTCCGAATTTATGCTATTTTTGCTCCATGAAATTTTTCCTCGCCGCCTTGGGGTGTCTGTCGTTCGTGCTGGGTGTCGTCGGTATTTTCGTGCCGCTGCTCCCGACTACGCCGTTTCTGCTGCTCTCCGCCGCATTGTGGGGCCGCTCTTCGCCCCGGCTTTACGATTGGCTGTTGGCGCACCCCTGTCTGGGCGGGTATGTCCGCAACTTCCGCGAAAATCGCGCCATACCGCTTCGCGCCAAGATCGTTTCGCTCACGCTGATGTGGGGAACGATGCTCTACTGCGTTTTTGCGCCGCTCTCCGGATGGTGGTGGGCGCAGGCCGCGCTGCTCGCCGTCGCCGTGGGCGTTACTTGGCATATTCTTTCGTTTGCGACGCTAAAGAAATGAGGCTTGAAGGGAATGCCGGGCGGATAATGTCGGACGGATAATGTCGGACGGATGGCGCCGGACACTAAGCGTCGGATGAATAACGCCGGACGAATGGCGCGGATGAAAACCGCCCGGCGTCCGGAAAGTAAAAACCGGCCCCTCGTAAGAA
>NZ_AENZ01000060.1:0-8817 GCF_000183485.2 Alistipes sp. HGB5
GCAGGGAACGTCCGATTTTCATACCGCAAATCCGCTTCTTTATAGCCAGATCGGACAACACGGCGCAAAACGGAGGTTGCGGAACGAATTTTGAACACGGTATCTGACAGCAAACTAAAAATTCAAAATCATGACCGTGAAAAAATTACGCTACCTTGCATTCGCACTCACAGCAGTTGCGTTTTGCGCGTGCCAGAAAGAGCCCTCGACATCGAGTCTCCACAAAGATTATCTGGTCTACACCGCTCACGACACCGACGCCGATTTCGCCGCCTTCGACACCTACTACATTCCCGACAGCATCCTGCTGATCGGCTCCGCCGACAAGACGGAATACTGGAAAGACGCCAATGCGCTGGAGATCGTCAATACCGTCGTAGGACGCATGAACGCCGCAGGCTACACCCGTACCGACGACAAAGATGCGGCCAATCTCGGCCTGCAGCTCAGCTATGTGCAGAAAGTGACCTATTTCGTGGGTTACGACTATCCCTACTGGTGGTGGTACTATCCCTATTACTGGACGCCCGGTTACTGGGGCGACTGGGCCGGCTGGCACTATCCCTACAGCGTTTACTACGGATATACGGCCGGTTCGCTGCTCGTGGAGATGATGAATCTCGAAGCCGATCAAGAGAGCGGCAAGAAGCTGCCCGTGATCTGGGACAGCTTCATCGGCGGGCTGCTGACCTCGTCGGAGGAGCTGAACCAGCAGCGCACGGTGGACGCCGTGCAACAGGCTTTCGATCAGTCGCCTTATCTGAAAAAATAATTTAACCGCAAAACACGTCCGATTATGAAAACATCGAAATATCAGGTTCTCAAAACCATCGCACTCTGTGTCGTGCTGCTCGCAGCCGCGCGTACGGGCAAGGCGCAGATTTTCCCCAACTCCTACATCAACGTCGACTGGCAGGTAGGCGTGCCGCTGGGCAGCGCCTATGCCGACAAGGCGTCGGGATGGGGCATGAACTTCGAAGGCGGCTACTTCATCACGCCGTCGGTCTCCGTAGGTCCCTTCATCTCCTACCAGACCAACCTTTCGAGCATTCCGCGCCAGACGCTCGATCTGGGCGACGGCTCGGCCCTGACCGTCAATCAGAAACACGGCTCGTTCCAGCTGCCGTTCGGCGTCACGGGACGCTACACATGGCTTCCGGACAGCGTATTCCAGCCCTATGCGGGTCTGAAGCTGGGCGCCAACTATGCAGAATTCTCGTCCTATTACTACGTAATCAAGCAGTACACCGACACGTGGGGATTCTACCTCTCGCCCGAAATCGGCGTTAGCATCTTCCCGCGTCCGGACTACCGCTTCGGTTTCCACGTGGCGCTCTACTACAGCTACGCCACCAACAGCGGCGATATCCTGACCTACTCGGTAAACAACCTCAACAACTTCGGCATACGCGTCGGTATATCGTTCTGACGCCTCCGGAACACGACGCGAGCAGGCCGGACCCGACGGGTCCGGCCTGTCGTTTTGCGGAGAAACGCATAAAGAGATACGACATAAAAATCCCCCTTTGGAAAGGGGGATTTTCGATATAAGCGCGCAAAACGCATCGTCAGATATTCCGATCAATGCGCTTCGAGCCAGTTGCCGCCCACGCCGTAATCCACCACCAGACGGACTTTGAGCGCGGCGGCGGACTCCATGGCTTCGGTGACGATGGCCACGACGCGCTCCTGCTCGGAGCGGAGCATATCGACGACCAGTTCGTCATGCACCTGCAGGATCACCTTCGAGCGGATGCCTTCAGCGGCGAAACGGCGGTGTACGTTGATCATGGCGATCTTCATGATGTCGGCCGCAGAGCCTTGAATCGGAGCGTTCACGGCGTTTCGCTCGGCAAGGCCGCGGGCGATGGCGTTGTGCGAAGCGATGTCGTTGAGGTAGCGGCGCCGGCCGAAAATCGTCGAGACGAAGCCCTCTTCCTTGGCCTTGGCAACCACATTGTCCATATACTCCTGCACCTTGGGGTAGGATGCGAAATAGCCGTCGATAATCTCTTTGGCCTCCTTGCGGGGAATCTCCAGCCGCTGGCTCAGGCCGAAGGCCGAAATGCCGTAGATGATGCCGAAATTGGCGGTCTTGGCGCGGCGGCGCTCCTCGGAGGTCACTTCGTCGAGGGTTTTGTTGAACAGTTTGGCGGCCGTCGCGGCGTGGATGTCCTCGCCGTGGGCAAAGGCCGCGATCAGCGATTCGTCGCCCGAAAGATGCGCCATCAGCCGCAGTTCGACCTGACTGTAGTCGGCCGAGAGCAGCAGATGCTCCTCGTCGGAGGGGATGAACGCCCTGCGGATGCGGCGGCCCATCTCTTCGCGCACGGGGATATTCTGCAGGTTGGGATTCGTGGACGAAAGGCGCCCCGTAGCGGTAACAGCCTGATTGAAAGAGGTGTGTATACGTCCCGTACGGCGGTTGACCAGCTGGGGCAGCGCCTCGACATAGGTCGAAAGGAGTTTCTTGACACCCCGGTATTCGAGGATCAGATCGACGATGCGGTGTTTGTGCGCAAAAGACTGGAGGTAATCCTCATCGGTGCAGAACTGCTTGGTTTTGGTCATCTTGGGCTTCTCGGCGATGCGCATTTTGCCGAACAGCACCTCGCCCAGCTGACGCGCCGAATTGATGTTGAGCTGCGATTCGCCGGCCTCCTCGCAGATCGCGGCCTCCAGCTCGGCCAGCCTGCGGCTCAGCTCCACGGAATAGACGGCCAGCGCCTCGGAGTCGATCCGCACGCCCGCCATCTCGATGTCGGCCAGCACGGCGATCATCGGCTCCTCGATTTCGAAATAGAGGTGTTGCAGGCCAAGCTCTTCGATCTGCGGATAGAGCGCATGCTTGAGCCGCAGCGTGACGTCGGCGTCCTCGGCGGCGTACTCCTTGACACGCTCGACGTTCACCAGATCCATCGTCAGCTGCTTGGAGCCTTTGCCGATCAGGGTTTCGATCTCGATCGGCTTGTAGTTGAGGTATTTCTCCGCAAGGGCGTTCATGTTGTGACGCGATTCGGGGTCGAGCAGGTAGTGCAGGATCATTGTATCGTACTTGCGGCCCCGGATTTCGAGTCCCAGCTGCCGCAGGACCATCAGGTCGAACTTGATGTTCTGGCCGATCTTGGCGATCCGGTCGTTTTCGAAAAGCGGCCGCACGATTTCGGTGTATTCCGCCGTATTCTCCTCCTTGAAAGGAATGTACCACGCTTCGAAAGGATTCACGGCCAGCGACATGCCGACGATGCGGTCGTTGAAGATGTCGAAGCCCGTCGTCTCGGTGTCGAAGCAGAACTCTTCGTATTTCCCGACTTCGTCCACCACGCCGCGCAACTGCGCGGCGTCCTCCACGAGCCTGTAGTCGTGGGGCGTGGTCTGCGCCGTCTTGAACTGCATCGCTTCGGCTTCGGCCTGCAATTCGGCGGCGGGAACGTCCGTCGCCGCAGGCATCTCCACGACCGGGTCGCCGAAGAGGTTGCCCTGACCGACCAGCGCGGCCCGTTTCGCGGCCGCCGACTTGGCGCGGGCCATCTCGGCCAGCTGCGTCTGCGCCTCCTGCCGGGGACCTTCGGGCAGGGCTTCGGGAGGGGCGAGGTTCGTCAGGTCGTTCATAAACGCCTTGAAATCCAGTTCTGCGAAAACGGCCTTGAGTTCGTCGATATGGGGATCGCAGACCGTAAGGTCCTCAGGCCGGAAGGGAATCGGCACATCGAGACAAATTGTGGTCAGGTGCTTGGCGAGACGCAGTTTATCGCCCCACGCGGCGATTTTCTCGCCCTGCTTGCCCTTGATCTTCGACACGTTGTCGAGGATGTTCTCCACCGTTCCCCACTCCTGCACCAGTTTGCAGGCGCTCTTCTCGCCGATGCCCGGCACACCGGGAATGTTGTCCGAAGCGTCGCCCCACAGCGCGAGGATGTCGCGCACGAGGACCGGATCGTCGATGCCGTACTTCTCGCGGATCGAATCGCGGTCCACGATCTCGATGCTTCCGTCCGCGCCTTTCTGCTTGTAAATCTTACAGTTGTCGCGCACCAGCTGGCCGTAGTCCTTGTCGGGCGTCACCATGAAGACCTCGTAACCGGCTTCGACGCCCTTCTGCGACAGAGTGCCGATCACGTCGTCGGCCTCGTAGCCTTCGACCTCCAGAATCGGAATGCACATCGCCTCCAGCACCCGTTTCACATAAGGAACCGAAAGCAGGATGTCTTCGGGAGTCTCGGCGCGGTTGGCCTTGTACTCCGGAAAAACCTCGCGGCGGAAACTGCCGCCCTTGGGGTCGAACGCCACGCCCAGCAGGTCGGGCCGTTCGCGTTTCTGAATGTCGCGCAGGAACTTGACGAAGCCGAACACCACCGAGGTGTTCATGCCCGCGCGGTTGCGCATCGGACGGCCCAGAAAAGCATAGTAATACTTGAAGATCAACGCATAGGCGTCAACGAGAAAAAGTTTTTTCATATATAAGAAGTCGCGTCAATAATAGTTTCGCATGGATGACGCCGCACGGCCCGGACGGAGCGAAGCGCATACGGCATGTGTTCCGAATGAGACACCTTACCGGTTATCTTCGGCAAACCACTCGGCAAACGAAGTCGCGGTTTCATGCAGGCGGAGCGAATGCAGCTCCACGCCCTCCGGCAGTCGGCGCGAAATGCGGCGGGCGAAATCGCCGAGCATATTCTCGCAGGTCGGCTGGTAGTCCACCGTGACGATATTGCCGAAACGTTCGGCGAGCATGGCCCGCAGCGACGCGTTGCACGGCGTCTGACGCAGGACGAGGGAGTGGTCGAAGTGCGACACGATCTCTTCGTTGACGATGCGCTTCAACACCCCGAAATCCATCACCATCCCGCATTTAGGGTCTCCTTCGCCGGCCGCCGGGCATCCCTTGACGGTCACGAAAAGCCGGTAGGAGTGGCCGTGAATCTCACGGCATGGCCCGTCGTATCCGTCCAGAGCGTGCGCCGCCTCGAAGGAGAACTCTTTTGTCAATCTGATCACTGTCATATGTGCAAAGATATTCATTAAATGCGAAAGGCGGAAAGGATTTCTGATTTTTCAGCGTCCCGCGTCCGCTTCTCCGCCCCCGGACGGAGTAAATCGCAACGGCAGAAGGGTGTTTCCGGCGTTCGCCGGAACGCCGTATCGGGTCGCGCCGTGCCGGACCGATTTTCGGCCGAAACATGCGGTAACAAATTTGCACTTTCAGAAATTATTATTACATTGCAACAATAAAATACTAATAACGAGAAAGATACACCACAGCCCGAACGAACAATCACGCGCTATTTTTCCATAAAAATACGATATTTTTACCAAATACGGTTTTTTAATAACAAATCGAAAGTACATTATCATTCGGGCACTATGTCATCTCGAACACCATCAACAATATTTTATCCCTATTTTTTAACTAAAAACCCCTTATGCTATGAAATTTTGGAAATCCGCGCTTCTCTACGCAGCGACGGTTTGCACACTGACGGCCACCTCTTGTTCCGATGAGACGAAAGAGCCGAAACTGTACACGACTGCCGTAACCGACGACGGCAACGGCACGGCCGAAGCCAACCCCGCGTCGGCCATTCCCGGCGAAACGGTAACCCTGACGGCAACGCCCGCCGAGAACTTCTTCTTCCTGAAATGGACGGTCCTCAGCGGCGGTATCGAACTGGAAAATCCGACGGAAAACCCGACGACGTTCACCCTGCCGGAGGGGGGGGGAATATCGAAATCAGAGCCGAATTCACCGATCTGCTTCCGCTTGCAGCCTCCGAAATCATCGCGTATGACGCAGAGAAAGCGGCCACGGTAACCAGACTGTCCGTCAGCGGCGACCTGACGGACGAGGTAACCGCCGCGATCTTCGACAAATTCCAGAATCTTCTCTTCCTCGAACTCACCGACGCCAAAGCCATTCCCGACAATTTCATGTACGATGCCGGCTCACGCGCACCGAAACAGACCAAACTCGAAGAGCTGAATGCGCCGGAGGTAACGTCGGTAGGCGTAAATGCGTTTCGCAACAGCGTCCTCACCGCCGTCAACAATTCATCGCTCCGCACCGTTCACCTTCCCAAGGTGCAGACCATCGGCGAACGGGCATTCAGCGACCTGTGGACGCTCGAAGAGGCAGGCAGCGCCTTCTTCTACTGCGGAGGTCCGACGAGCATCTCGCTGCCCAAACTCAAGACGGCCGGAGAGTCGTGCTTCGCCTATTCGACCAAACTGACGCAAATCGACATCCCCAACGTGGAAAAGCTGGAGAAGATGGCCATGTACGCCTGCAACGGCCTGCTGAGCTTCAGCGGCGAAAAAGTCGAGTCCGTAGGCGCCCAGTGCTTCGAAAGATGCTATGCCCTCAAGGAGGTTTCGTTCCCCGCGGCCACGGCTTTCGGAAGCGGCTGCTTCATCGACTGCGAATCGCTGACAAAAGTCAATATCCCCCTGTGCACCGCCATCAGCGACAAGATGTTCTTCATCGCGCAGGCCTCCGTCTGCACCTCGACGCTCAAGACGATCGACCTGTCCAATATCACGACCATCGGTACGAGCGCATTCGAAGGGTGCAAGGCGCTCGAAGACGTGGTGGACTTTTCCAAAGTCACGACTGTCGGCGCACGTGCCTTCTACGAATGCATCACGCTCAGGACCGTGGATCTCTCCAACGTCACGGCCACGGGCGATTACGCCTTCTTCAGGTGCTGGGGTTTCACGGGCGAGCTGAACATGCCGAAGCTGACCGCACCCGGCAAATACCTCTTCCGCGAATGCAAGAATATCACCAAGGTGAGCGCTCCGGTATTGGAGAACATGTCCTTATATATGTTCGCCGAATGTACCGCTCTTGCGGACATAGATATGCCCGTACTCAAGAAGGTGGAAAACTTCTCTTTCAACAAATGCGAAGGTTTGACGAAAGTGGATATGCCCACGGTCGAGACCATAATTGCCGGAGGATTCAGCGGTTGTGTAAATATCGCGACGGTCAATCTCCCCAACGTGAAAAGCATCGGTGGAACCGTCTTCAACAACTGCTCGCTCATCACCTCCATTTCCCTTCCGGCGCTTCAGACCTTCACCGGCGGGGCGTTCAGCGGAATGACCGGCCTGACGAGTTATGACGTTCCTCTTTTGGGCACGCTCGAAACGGTCCCCTCGTCGCTGTTCCAGAACTGCAAGAGCCTGACGGCAATCGACCTGCCCGCCGCAAAAGATCTGGGAATGAATGCCATTCGCGGGTGCGACGCTCTGGAGAGCATCTCGCTTCCCAATGTCGAGAAGGTAGGCAACTTCTGTTTCTCCGAAAACCCGAAGCTCAAGGAGGTCGATCTTCCCAAAGCCACCTCGCTCGGAACCAAGGCTTTCGACAAATGCACCGCCCTGACGACCCTGAAGCTGGGTGCGACGACGGCCATCACGCTGGCCAACGACACATTCACCTCGGCCGACGTTCCCGCCGCCTGCAACCTGTTCCTCAACGCGGCGGGCGTGGAATACCCGACCGCCGCCGGGCAGCAATGGAAAAACCTCACTTGGAAATCCATCGCCTCCTACATCCCCTGAGCAGGGGCGGCGTCAGCACGCCGGAGCGCTGTTCCCATGTCTTAGAAAACAGTCGCCGCGCGTACCGACGAACGATTTCCAGATGATCCGCAACGAACCCGTCTCCGAACATGGAGACGGGTTCGTCGTATTTTATTTTCGCCTTCCGGCAGATTAAATCACACGGGGTTTGCGTTTTATATCCGATTAATTCGTATATTTGTTAAAAGTCCCGACATATGAAATATGTTTTAAAAGACCTTGCGCCACGGCCTGAAAAAGACTTGTTCATCACGCAGTACTGGTCCGACAAACAGTCGGATCCGCCGCTGCATTTTCACGAGGACTACATGCTGAGCCTGACCCTGAACGTCAGGGGCACGCGCATCACGGGCCGTACGGCTGACGATTTCACCGAAAAGGACCTGATCATCATTTTTCCGGGCGTTCCGCACTGCTACACGCGCGACGAAGCCTATGCTGACATCGACTGCGAAGCCGTGGCTGTGCAGTTCAGCCGCGACATGCCCAACTGGCAGCTTTTCGAAACCGAGTACCTGCAACCCATTCAGAAGATGCTGAGCCTGCCCGTCGCAGGTCTTCATTTCTCCGAAATGGTGGTGGACCGGGTCCGCGAACGGCTGCTGCAGCTGCCCGGACTGCGGGGATTCGAGTCGGTGGCGCTCTTTCTGGACATACTCAACGACCTCGCCACGGCGGGACCGGACGAAATGCACATTATCGGAACGACGGATTACAAGACGCAGGCCGACGGCAACGAACGCATCAAGAAAATCCTGCAGTTCGTGGAAAACAACTACCACAACAAAATCACGCTCGAAGACATCGGCGCCGAAGTGGGCATGTCCCCTTCGTCGGTATGCCGCTATTTCAAGAAGAACACCTGCCAGAATCTCTGGACCTATATCAACGGGTTTCGCATCGTGCGCGCCGCGCAGATGATCGTGGAGACCGACGCTCCGATTTCGGAAATCAGCACCCGGTGCGGATTCCACAACATCTCGAATTTCAACCACGCCTTCCGCGAGCGCATCGGCTCAGCGCCGGGCGAATACCGGCGCAAATTCGGCTCGACGGTGATTTCACCCGACCGGAAGCAGGTCGAGGAGATAGGCCGCAAACTCGACGATTTACGCAACGGCGGGAGTTTGTCCGAGGGGGGGGAAATCCGCCCTCCGGGACCTCTTCGGAAAACGGGGAGAGGTAATCTGAACCCGCTTTCCCGGTCAAAATAGAAAGCGGGCCCCGCAC
>NZ_AENZ01000059.1:0-12939 GCF_000183485.2 Alistipes sp. HGB5
TTTATGTCACTCAATTTTTACCGATTTTTCAATGAGTGTACTCTCCCCGTCATTCCATTCGACTGTTTGAATGATTACATATCCTTTCTTGTTAGGATGAGGTCGTACAACATCACTCGGCGGATTCAAAGCGTCATAATCAACATGCAATAGCTTTTTCCATTGATTAGTACGTGATAATGAATAAACCGTATATCTACATATTCGGCTAACGGCTCTTTCATTAAAACCTATTTCATCCGTACCGTCACCATTCAAATCGCCCTCGTTGGTTAATCGCTCAATCTGAAATTCGGTTTCTATGGCAGGAATTGTTGGATTGCTGAATGTTATATTATTGAATTTTCCATCATCTACTTCATCAAGGCTGTAATATTTAGCAGAATTCGATTCGCTATAAGCATATTCAATCTTTCCATCACCGTTAAAATCGCCTTTTATAGTATCTCGTTCGTAAATATCTCTTACAATCAAATCAGTCTGTTCTGTTTGGCTTATTTTGTTTTCGACAACTATGTTTGGTTGTGTTCTATTGCCACAACCAACAATCAGTAAGGCGAATATGGGGAGTAAGTAGTTTTTCATCTTCTGTGACACAATTTCATAAAAATTCATTTTATATACCCCTTAAAAATTATGTCACTCAATTTCGTTTGACATATTCTTTCTTAATCAATCGCTTTTCTAATTTGTAAGTAAAAACAGAATCTATAAAATTATCATATTCCTCTATACGAACTAATTCATACATGGGATAACTGTTTTTCTCTTTTGCTTTTTGATAAATTTTCCGTTTCCCTGTCATACCTAATGTCGTAACAGTTATTTTTCCTCCTGCTATTTCTGCAAAATCGTTTATTTCAGATATAAATGGCTCGTAATTGATTGGCTCATAAGTAGCATCGTTAGTCTTTTCATAAAACCGATAACAATTACAATCTTTTCCTCCTTTACCCCACATATTAAGTGCTAACATTTGTCCGTTATCTACAAAAAAGAAAGGAAGCCATATTTGTAAATATGAATCTTTATCCTTGTCTGGTGTGAAATACTCTTTGTCTGGTATGGGATACTCGATTTCATATACACACGATCTGTCAAATTTGATAGAATCATCCCACGCAATTCCGAACAATTCATCCACAAAGAAGCGATCATGCGTTATTGAAAATTGAGTATCTTTCTTCTTGAAATTTATAATTGCTGGGCCTACTATCTTTCCCAAATATGCAATATCATTAGGGTACCATAGAACAGACACTCGATAGCCGTTTATACTGTTCTTATAACGAATACGAACAAGCGTGTCCATCTTGTTCTCTCGAATAAATGGATGTCGGGCTTTTGCTAATGATAATTTTAATTCCGTATCCCTCAATAACTGTTTCATTGAATCTACTATGTGTAAGTGTTGCTTGCTTATAGAATCAAATGCCTTTATATATACCTGCTTGACGGAATCCAATTTATGAGTAAAAATAGCCTGCACCTGTTGCTGGCGTTGATTGCCACACCCGACAATCAGTAGTGCAAGTAGTATTAGTATGCAGCTCTTCATCTTCTGTGACGCAATTATGAAATGTTCTGTTTATATAGCCCCGTTCAAAATATGCCACTTTTCTGTCTCCACTTCCTTGACTGTATTATCAACAACTTGCAATACGCCTTGTAATACCTCTTTATTGTCGCTGGTTTTTATCTCTTTCACCAAGTATGCTTTCAGTTGTCGTAAGGTTTTAAGAGATTCTAAAATATCCCCTTTTGCTTTATAGATTCCAGCCTTATACATTTTGCTTACAGAATAAGCAAAAACAGGATCAGACCCTGCTTTCGATAAGATTTCAGGCATTCTGTTCGCTAAATCAAATGCCTTTCCCCACATCTTGGCCTCTCGATAGAAATCGGCTAAATTCTTCACCAAATCAGTATAGTGTTCTGGGATATATTGTTTCCCATTTACACCAATCATTCCCTCTGTCAACATAAAATCAAGCTCTAAATCTCGAATAATCAATTCGTAAGCCTCTTGCTCTGGCAGTAAATTGGCTGCCATTCCTGCAATTATTTCATAATGAAATAGGTAACGAGCTGTGGAATGTTCCAATGCAATCAAAAAATAACCTCTATTCTTATCTACTCGATAAAGATCGAACGCCTCTTTGATTTTTTCTTCATTACATAATCGAATAAATGTATGCCACACTAAATCCGCAGAGTCTCGCATCTGTTGCATAGCCTTTGTATCGAAATCATCGCCTTGCAATAATTGAGCGACTTCATCCTGCGTCTTGGAGGCGTCACCAAGTATTGCTCGGCTCATGCTATCCAACTCAATCAAACGTGCGGCAATCCCATTTGTGGGCTTTATTGGCCATTTTTCTGTATTGGGTTGATTGCCACACCCAACAATCAATAAGGCGAATATGGGGAGTAAATAGGTTTTCATCTTGTGTGACGTATTTTGTAAATATTTCCATTATATAGCCTGTGAAAATTATGTCACCAACGAACAAATAAACTTTCTCCAACGAATCGCTCAATTGGAGAAAGTCTATATGTCCCTTGTTCTATTTCTGTTTGATAATCAATTTTGAATTGATATTGTCAATAGTAACCGTTCCGAAACGTTCCAGAACTGTCTGGCCGAGTAATAGCGGAGCCTGCTGGTTGTGGACAACCGAAGCATCAACATTACGCAGAATGGCATCGCCAATCTTGATTTCACGCAGACGGATTGTCGTACCCTCGTGAATCTCGCCAGTTGCCACGCTGTAATATTCTTTGCCCTTAATATCGTCTGATTTTAAATAGCCATTTTTAAGCATAAAATTAGCTTCCACCGAGGAGATTGTAACCGTACTTGCCCCCGTATCGAAAAAGAATTTTAAAGGCAATTCATTAATCGTACAAGGTATTTCATAAAGTCCGCTATGCATTTTTTTCATCTGTATCTCGGAAATCGTTTCAATCTTATCCTTTGCCTGTTCATCATCGGCTTCTATTCGAATAGGTTTTGCCTTATATTCCTCAATTAAGCGCTTAAATTCGGGCAGTTCTCGAATTGCATCCATATCGTCATCATGTTCGATATGTGCAAACGAGCGATAACCATTTTTAAAGGCTTTGCGAAGTGCCGTAACAGATTCATCCAACTGTCCCATGCGTGCCAACAGACATGATTTGTCGTAATAGACACCGTTTCCTGTTGAATCAGCTGCAATTACTTTCTCCATCCATTCGAGAGCTTCGGTATTCCGTCCTAATAAGTGAAGGGCATATTGGCGGCAACTGCCACTTTCGGCAACCGTATCCTGTCGAATAATCTCCTCGAAATCCGCATTGGCTTTCTCTTTTTCTCCACGTTTCAGATATAATTCACCTCGCATTAAGAAAATGTAAGGATAACTTTTATCGACATCAATTCCCGCATTGTAATCTTTCATTGCCGAATCATCGTCGCCCGTCAGTTCGTAGCACCAACCACGCTTGTAATAAGCATAAGCATCGACAGGTTCAAGTTCTATTCCTTTGGTGAAGTCGGCGATAGCCTCTTCGTATTTGCCACCCTCGCGGTAATAATCGGCTCGCCGCACAATAGCAAAATAATCTTTGCCATCCCCCAATTCAATAAACTTTGTCATATCGACAACAGCACGCTCTGTATCGCCGATTTCATTATAGCAATCAGCCCGATAATAATAGATATTTCTGGATGTGCCGTATTCTTTCTCCAAGTCGTCGTATGCCTTAATAGCGTTGGCATAATCATGCCCCAATTCATAAATGGTTACGCGCAACATCTTCCATGAACCATTATCGCTTACGCTGTTGATTTTAGATGTCACTTTCGCCAGCGCATAACTCAAATGCTTCTTGAAAATCGGATTCGTCAGCTCCGAACTGGGATTCTCTGATTTTTCATGATATGCGATTGCATCGTCAATCGCCTTGTCCACCTCGCCAGTCTTATCATAAATCTGCATACGGAAGCGATAGGTTTCATCGTAATCGGTATCGTATTTTTCGCATTTATTGACCAATTCCAGCGCGGCATCATATTCTTTTCGGGCAATCATATTGCGGATAAGGCCAATCATGGCGACCTGATCGGCTTCATCATGTTTCAACATCTGCCGATAGTCTGCATCTGCATTCGCATAATCCTTTAAATCGTAATAAATCTGTGCTCGTTCATAAAGAATATCGTGAATATCCGTTGTTCCTTTCTTGTCTTTCAACACTAATTTGTAAGCGGTATCATAGTCGGCAAGTGCTTTGTCCGAATCTTCCATATCGTAATATGTGCGGGCACGTTCCCAATACATGAGGTATTTTGGGAACATTCCACCTTTCTTATAGTATTTTATAGCAAGGTTCGCATCCAAAAGTGCATTCCCGTATTTCTTTTGTTGATAATATAAATTTGCACGAGCTATTCTTGCATCGGCATTGTTGGGAGTTTCTTGAAGCTGTTGGTCGAGGCATTTCATCACTTCTTTTTTGTCGCCGTTATTCTGTATTAGGTCGATGGCTTTTTGCAGATGGTAATCTGACGGCTGTTTCTTTTGGCCATAGCCGCTGTATGCACCTGCACACAGAAGCAGAATGATAAGTAAGTAGTTTTTCATGAGTTATGTTTATTTACTTGTATTCGTATATGTGGTGACGCATTTTGCAAAAATCTCTCTTATATACCCCTTTGAAATTATGTCACTATTGCAAGAGTAGGGACAAACATTGCCAAAGTTTCAATACCGATTTTTTGGCAATGTCGGATGTCAAGTTAGTTTGTATCATCATTTTTATTCAACCAATGGCTTATCCATAAAACACCAATGACAAGGATTGTAACAAAAATACCCCATCCAGTTGTAGGTTCTTGGTCAAGAATAAGACGTAAAGGTGTAAATATCATAAGTCCTTTATATAATATTCTCCTGCGATATATTTACATTGGTCACAAAATCGGCTGGATGTTGGATTATAGGATTGATTTCTGTATATGATTAAATCTTCCCCATAATATATTACTTTATAAACGGGATTCCCATTGTTGACTTTCTTATATAAATCGTATCGCCCCCAAGTTGCATATTCCCTTTCTCGACTATTGTATTTATATAATGTTACTTCTCCATTCTTTCTCCAATCAGAGGAAAAATTCTGTTGTTCATAGTACTCGTGATTATCCCTTTGTTTTTTGCTGAATGGATTTTGACATTGCGTTAATACGAGGCTGGTACATAAAAGCAGTAATAAAGTTTTCATAATTATCGGAGTTCAAAATATTTGACAAATACGGCTTTGAAAATCTCATCAAAAGAATGTTCATTATTATTCATTGCTCGGATGTAGCTTTGTGCATATAATCCAATCCACCATGACACCCCATCTTCATCTTGAATATTCCATCCGTTTGCCCGAACGGCTTGTTCTGTCCATGTTACCATGAATTGTAGAATTGTCGAATATGGAAAATCAACCACACCATTTACAATTAAATTGTTGGCCATATCGGCAATTTGCGGCCCGATACTTTTTTCTTGGCTTTTAAGGGCTACTTTTGCCGAGGTGCAGTATATTTCTGCTTCTTTTTCAATACCGAATGGGAAAATCATATATGTACTAATTTTAATATTTACCAATTTGAATATCCACGAAATCAGACCAACCACCATCCATGCTTATTTCGGTTACAGGTAAACCGAATATGTTGCGTGATTTTGAAATCGTGGCATAATGTTCTTTTAAACGATTTCCATAGATAGCAACCGACCCTATATTTCCTGTTCCATCAGGACAAAACATAAACAGATTCACGGGCTGGCCTTGATTGGATATTTCTATGGACATACATCCCGAACTCAACAGTTCCGATTTAAGATTCACCGTTAAATGTTGAAATGCAGGACTTGCCTTAATGTTACGATGCAAATTCGTAACGATAGCTTGGCTTCGCTCATTGAGCCGACAGGGTGGGAACATAATTCATCGTTTATACACCTCCAACCCCCAGATGTGATTAGTTAAAAAAGAAAGCGCAGGGCTGCTGACTTATTTTAGTGCGACAGGTCGTAGGAAACCCAATAGATAAAATAAGCAACAACCCCGCGCCTGTATCGTGAAGATACGACGGGAGGGCAATGCCACTTATTCTCTCTATTGTGCTTGGGAATTTCCTACGTTCGCCGCACGAGAATAAAGTTACACTTCCGTAATTCAATATGTTTCCTACAAAAGTAGAAAACAATCGTCGGAAATGCAACGGCTTTGCACCTCTTTTTTTCGGGGTTGTTGCAGATTCAAATTTCGCTAAAACAAAGTTCCTAAACAAGGGATAAACGGCTGGAAAATAAACTTTGTTTCTTGCAAATTGGGTTAGATGCTTTGTTATTCAATTTAAGCCGACATATTCCCTCAAATTGGGAGTTGCAAAACATTCCAACCCTCAATTATCGAGAATACGCCAGCGTAAAGTCGATATTTTGAGCATTGTAATTTATATAAAGACAGCTAATGCACAATAAATCAACAGACAGCATCATTGAATATGGGTTATTACGCTCTATTTACATATCAAAGAGAATACCCCTGCCATTGTGAAACAGCAAGGGTATTCTTCTTCGTTCAGTTATTCCACAAACCACCTGTACTGGGCATCGCCTTCAATGGCTCTGCCAATACCCGAGATAAGCTCGGTAGCGTTTAGCGAACGGTCGAGAAACGTGTCTATGTAGCTCGACTTGTTGGCTCCCGTAAAGAGGTTATAAACCCTCCACAAATCAATCTCTGGATTCGTGCCTCGTGAGAAATTCTCGTCCATGTAATACGCCTTTGCAACCGCGTTGATATGGCAGTCCGTAAACTCCATAGCAGGAAGCTGCCGTTTCTCGGCTGTGGGCAGGTATTGATACAACCGCGTCTTGCCAATGAGTTGGGCGAACTGGTGTTCGGTAAGGGTTCGTTCCTGCATTGCGGCCATCCGCTTTACATGGCGTTCGGCATCGTATGCTTGGAACAGGTGTAAGGTGGCATCGAACAAGTCCTGCACACCCATCACCCGCAGTTCGCTTTTGAATCCGTCCGTCGATACACAGAGGTTACAGCACACGAGGTTCTTAAAGCCGATGAAGACCTTGAATTTCTCCACCGTCTTCTTGGAATAGAGGTTCTCGTGGTTGTAGGCCCGTACCCCGCCTATCGAAAGGTTCAGTCTGTTCCCCGCCACATCCTCGTAAATCGTGGGTATCTCGAAACAGAAAGCCATCCGTTCGTAGTAGATAGTCTTGTCGGTTTCGAGAAGCTGGTTCACGGGCTTGTGGATAGCCTCTGGAATCCGTCCCTTGATAATATGGGACACGACTATATCGGGAGCGTCGATTACCTCTTGCGGGAACATACGGTGTGCAGCACCCAGAACCGTTTCGATAAAACTCTGGTGGGAGATGGTCACCTCGTTGTCCTTGCTGAATACGGGAACGACGCAATCCTCTCTCAAATGGGCTATATCCACGGGCTTGGTGTTGGCCTCGATAAAATGGCGGTTATGACGGACACCCAAAGGAATAACAGGTGTTGCAGGTCGTTCCTCTACGGTCGTTGTCCCCTCTGCGGTAGGGTTATCGAGGAAAGGATTGTCTGCATTCAATCCCACGGCAAATTCTGCATTAGGCTGAAACGCTGGGTACATGGTTGTAAGGAGTTTGAGGTTGAACACTCGGATTCGAAAGGTTGCACCATTTGAGGATGGCCTGACCGACGGCAGGTGTGATGAGAAATTCGGGACGACCCGTGAACAGTCCCGTGCGGTCTTTGGACGTGGTGGCCTTGTGGTTCATCGCTATATCCAAAACCGCAGTAAACTCGTAATCCACGTTGTCGCGCTGTACGGCTTTCAAGCCCACCTTTTCGGGAACCATCTTACCATTCTTATCCGAGAGCACATAATCCTGCTTGCTGCGCATGGTGCAAATAACATGAGCGGAGGATGTCAGAATCCGCTGGATAAAAGCGTTCTGACGGGGTGTGACCTTGGCCCAGTTGGCGAAGGAGTTGCCTTGCAGGTTGGCATGGAAATCCAGCAGATAATCCCAGCAATGGGAAATGCTGTCAATAATGATTACCTCGGCTCCTGCCTGCTCGCAAATGCCGATGGCCTCAATGTAGGTTTCGGGAGCATAGTTTTCGAGGGTGAGGACTTGATAACCGCCCAGATGGGCATAAAGGTCAGCCGAGCAGTTCTCGGAATCAATGACGGCGATTTTAGACCAGTCGCCTGTCATTCCGTAAGCGATAAGGAGTGACGAATAGGTCTTGCCCGACCCCGAAGCTCCCGCCAGAGCAAGCCGCATCTTGGCCGCCCGACGCATGGATTGTCTCAATTGCATAACTCTACAAATTAGATAATTAGTAAATGATTAAACTAATCATCCTGTCTGTTGCTTTTGTATTCGTTCTGCAATTTCTCTCGATAATATGTCACAAAAAAATCCCTCCCCGAATTTCGTTTTCCAAACCAAATAGGGGGAGGGGTGTTAATTGGGGTATTTATTCGTGGGTAGATGATAAAATCCCATATTTAATTAACATTAAAGCTTTACGCATTAAGCAATTGATAAATGGGAAATGTTCTAAATCTTTCTTGATCATCCAATGTATTGAACAATACTTGTGCTTGCACCTGATTATCACAAAGTAAATAAGCGGCTATTTTATGTTCAGGGTCGGTGTCATTTTGAATAATGTCATTTATAATACTTAATTCTGAGCCTGTTAAAAGTCGAAGTCGTTTTACAGATTGCAAATAGTTTAATTGCCTAATTGGCAACGGCAGTTCATTAGCATTTTCTAACAACCATTTAGAAAAGTTTATACATAAATCAAGTAGTTTCGGATTCGCAGTTTTATCATATGCTCGTAGCATATCCAACAACGAATAATTTAAACGATCTGCTAATATTGGATAATTCATAATATCTTGCTTAAAAGAAGATATTACACGATCATAGTATTGAGACGGAAATGTTTTATAATTTATTTGATCCAACAATGCATATTTAGATATAGGATATGTTTCCCCGTTGCTACACGATATGGATACATTCATCTCTTGCTCAAGAATATTAATAAACATATCAGGCTGTTTTCCCTGTCCCTTTACAAAAACGACAGGAATATATAAATTAAATATCTGAAGCCCACACAAACAAGGAGAAGCATCATTCAAGCTCTTTTTAAAACAGCGTTTCCCTTTTAAAATCACATCCATCAAAAGAGCTATTTTCTCACGATATTCTAGTTTAAAGTCATTGTAATCAATAACTAATTCGTCTTTTACACTTAATGCGACAAGAACTTTTTGAATATTTTTTAGATATTCTAAATGTTCTTGAAATTCAGCTATTCGAGGCGTTATTTCTTCGTCTATCTTTGTAGGATCTTGATGAATTGTTGCATCTCCTAATGTAACCTCTCCTGCTTGAAAAAAATCCAACAAAAAGGACATATCTGTAATTTGCTCAGATAGTGTCCCTTGCAAATTAAAGTCTGCTTTGAGATTTTCGCCTATGTTAAATCTAATACTTTTCCCAATTTGGAGATACTTCCCACTTTTGGTATAGACCAGATGATACAACGAATAATGAGTTTTTCCTTTAATTGTAATTGATTTTTCTATTGTCCTCTCCAGTTGAAGACAATTAACTGTATCAAGAGGTATATCTGGATAAATATCTAAAGGAGGTTTGGCATATAAGCATACCTCATGATTAAATATATAATCAAATAGAGAATCGGGAGAATCACCAAAACATGTAACATTGATTGATGTTTCATGCGTTTTAAAATCTTCCAATTTTAAAGTTGGAGTATCAACAAAACTAACTTGCTTTTTACAATCATCAAAAAAATTCATCAGTACAGCAACCAACTCATGTTCATCTGTGGGTAATTCCTTCAATTTAATATTAGTTCCTTGCTGACCACCTTTATTGGCTAATAATTTCTTTATTTTGATTGGCTGTAATAGTGAATAATAAGACTTAGTATCACTATTATCATCTATTCCAACAACCAAATATAAAACACCGAGAGTGCGATAACTTCTCAAATCAGATATGGGTACATGAAAAGTTAGCGTAGGTTTGTTTATGGACTTAACTCGTTCTCCTTTGACTTGAACGGGAATTCGCCCATATAGCGATTCATTCTTTTTTGATTTATTGGTGTAAATGTAGATGTGCCCATCCCACAATGGCTCTTTGTCTTTTTCAGCAATATATGCAGATAATAAAGACATTTTTGCTATTAACAGTTTAATAGTACTAGTTGCCAATTGCTCTATATCCATATCAAAATTCATTTTACATCCAAATATACGAATTTCTTTGATAGAAATGAATGTTCACAATATGCTATTAAAAGACAATAGAAATGAGATGACATAAATTGACATTTTGGGGGAATATGGAATAAAAAGCCCTCATACTTAAGCATGAGGGCTGGATATATTCTTTTCAATCAAATGTCGGCGGCAAATCTCGGACAATCTGCTGTATGGCTGAATCTTTAAAACAGATATTTATTTCATCTGTTGTCAATCCGATATTGTCCAAAATACAGCAGGTTAATAAGACGATACATTTCTGCGTCAAATCATATAAATCATCCCCTGCAACTGCCTTGCTAACCATTTTATCATCATCGGGGATCAGATGGGAATATTTATGTCGGGATTGTGTCAGTTCTTCTGCATCAATTCGACACTCCTGTAACATATAAACACCCTTGAACTGCTCTAATAACCTTTCTATTTGTAATTGATATTTTTTAATATCCTTACCATCTTTTTTATTGACGAAGCGTTTATAGTAGCCATCCAATGCCTGTGCTATTATCAGGAAATCGGGAGCGTCGAAAAAGCGGTTATGTTGTAACGACCGAATCAGATAATTGCAGATAGGTGATAACTGCTCAAAGTTTGCATGCCATGCAAATAACATCAATGGTACTTTGTCTGCCAATCTATCATATTTAACTAATGGCACTTTATAAGGGGTTGTGGATGGCTCCATTTCATATAAAAGAAATGCCCATCTTCTCGGTTCTTGTCGGATTCTCAACTCTATCTTACATGGCGATTGATTACTAAAAAGTGCAATAGATAGAAATTGAGAAAACTCAAAAACAAGTTGCATCAGCCTATTCGTTGGAATAGGTTTATTAGCAGAAACTCGCAAATAGGTATTTTGTGCAACGGTTGTATCGTAACGTGCAGGTATGTACTCCGAATAAGGCACTAAAGCTATTTTGATTCCGTCTTCAATTTCTGTCTCCAAAAACGGATCGCCTTTCCGCAAATCCAGCGTACATGAAATAAGTTTGCCATTACGTTCTTCCTCACGATTATCTTGAAATGCCCAATTTTTTAGGTAAGGGAACTTTACCGTGCAAATATCGAATATCGGTTCATCCATTGATTGAACATGGCGACCCAATATAACATAATCGACATTGAATTCCATCTTTGAAAAATCAGCAACGCAATCCTCTTGCATCGGATTGTCTATGCTAACATTAAAAAGCGTAAATTCATATCCATTTGCATCTCTGCCCCATATCACATCGTACTGAAAATACATATTTGCAATGATACCCTGTGTGGGTGCATGGTATATTTCTAATTTTATGGGCTTATTTTCATCGTAATACAATGTCCCCATGCACTCTTGATATTCACAGAATTGTCGTTTGAATTCATCCTTTTCTGGAAATCGCCATTTACCATGAAATACGTTAGGGATATATTGTTTGCTATTCATACTATTAAAGTCTTTTTAACAAAATTAGAAAAATGCTTCTAAAACTCAAAACCTTTGAACTCCTCCTTAAACTGTTTTGCTTGTTCGGCTCGTTCCGTAACGGCTTTATATTGTTCCTGCATATCGAGGGCTTTTATAAAGTAGGCCAACGACACCTTTTCGGGTAAGGTTTTGCATCGTTTGTTCAGTTGCCAGGTAATTGTTATCGGTTCCGATGCTGACAAACCGATAGCATTGTATTTTGTAAGCAACACGGACATTGCCCGCTTATCCCAATTTGGCGGAGTTATGCCCTTTGATTTGCAGAAATCGCATATCTCTTTATAAATCCCTGCATCGGTCTTTCTGATTGCTGAATTGATAAAACAGCCTGCCGTCAGTTCATAGCCCTTTGCAATCTGCTTTATAAGCCCTAATTGCAGACATTCATTTAATAATGCAGTTGTTGTATTACGGGATAATCCGATACTCTGTGCAATTTGGCTGTTGCTTCATTGAATGGTATCTGTATTATTAAGGCATATTGCCTTTAATAAGAGCATAAATCCTGCAATTTTGGCGGGATAGTGCTGTTTGAAGAAACTGTTATCGAGGAAGAAATAGTTGCTCTTTTCTGGCTTTATATAGTAGGAATTTCGCTTTATAAAACCTCTGTCAGCATCTTCTTTAACAGTAGTCTGCACGGTCAGACAACCTGCATCCTTTAAGCGTTTAATGCTCCGCCGTATGGTTCGTTCATCCAATCCCGTCAGTAAGGATAGTTTTTCTTCTGTTATATGAGAAATATTCGTCTTGTGATTGGAGCAATATTTAATGGTTGCTCACACGCAAATATCGACGGGTTTACTGTTGCCCGTCTGAAAGTTCACGATTGATTTGGGGATTACGGTATAATTCATCGTTAGCAATGGAATTTGGATTGTTCGTAAATATGATCTCTTTTAGATGCAACAATTTTCGGAAACAGGCAATGCCGTAATGGTCTTTGGCCTGCTTGCGATTGTTGAATCATTTATGGTCTTTGATATGGTAGTACATGATCTGAAAGACTTATTAGGTTATGTATAAGTAGGTAATGTATATATAGGACACTTTTGAGCAGTTTGCACAGGACAGATTT
>NZ_AENZ01000058.1:0-1513 GCF_000183485.2 Alistipes sp. HGB5
TAGGGCAGGGCGGGGTTGAAATAGCCCAGCAACCCGTGTACGGCATGCGTGGGAATCTCCCAGATGCGGAAGAAGCCGAGGATATGGTCGATGCGGAAGGCGTCGAAGTATTCGGCCATCTTGGCCATGCGTGCCCGCCACCAGGCGTAGCCGTCGCGTGCCATGCGTTCCCAGTTGTAAGTCGGGAATCCCCAGTTCTGCCCGACGGCCGAGAATGCGTCGGGCGGAGCCCCGGCCTGCGAGTCCATGTGGAACAGGTGTGGGTAGAGCCATGCGTCGACACTCGTGCGACTGATGCCGATGGGCAGGTCGCCCTTGAGGACGATGCCGTGGGCGCGGGCGTAGGCGCAGACCTCGGACAACTGCGTATGCAGGTGGTATTGAACATAGCAGTGGAATGCGATGTCGCGGTTGTGGCTGCGGCAGTAGGCGTCGACGGTTTTGCGGTCATAGCGGGCGAAGCCGCCCCAGCGGGTGAAGTCGGGCGTGCCCGTTTCGTCGCGCAGCGTGCAGAAGGCGGCATAGGGGATGAGCCAGTGTCTATTGGCGGCGATGAAGTCCTTGTAGTCGCGGCGTGCCGCAGTGCGGGTTCCGTGGCGTTCGAACGCCCGGCGGAGCAGCCGCAGTTTGTGCCGGTTGACCCGTTCGTAGTCTATTTCGGGGAGTGCGTTCAGTTCGTTGCGCAGGGTGCGGTACTCGTCGTCCTCCACGACGCCCGCGGCCGGCAGCCGGATGAACTGCGGGTGCAGGGCGAAGGTCGAATTGGCGTTGTAGGGGTAGGAGTCTTCCCATGTACCGGTCATGGTGGTATCGTTGATCGGCAGTACCTGGATGACGCACTGCCCGGTGGCGGCCGCCCAGTCGATGAGCCGTTTCAGGTCGTAGAACTCACCGACGCCGAAATCCTCTTCCGTACGGAGCGAGAAGACCGGGATCGCCGTCCCGGCGCCCTGCCATCTGCGTTCGGGGAACCGCGGGTACGCCGCGGCGTCGAGGGCGTGTTCGCCGGCGCCGGGCAGTTCGCCCCAGGTGCGGTTGGCACCCTCCTCCCACAGGATGGGGGTGAGGGTCTTGCGGTCGGCGATCAGGAATTTGTATTCGAACCGGTGTGCGGTATGTAGCGTGAGTTCCCATTCCGGGAAGCGGCTGTCGTCCATCGGGACGATTCGTTTCCAGTCGCCCAGTTCACGGCCGCTGCCGGCGACGGCGAGCGTTTCGTCCGGCCGCAGGGTGGGCAGGATGACGCGCAGGGTGATGTTGCCGGCTGCTTTCTTCGGATTACCGGTTTTCCCGCGGCCGAAGATGCCCCGGGTGAATGCCGAGGAGTAGAACGGCGTGTCGGAGGGCATCTCCTGCCAGCGGTCGCGAATGCGCAGCGTACGCACCCCCTCCCGGGACGGGATCCGCAGCGTGTGCGGCCGCCATTCGCTGCGGATGCACACGCCCTCGCGCTCGACTTCGTAACGGTATTCTGCCGGCTGCGCCGCAGGGGCGTACCGCTCTACGGCGCAGG